>NZ_JBMFST010000015.1:0-27736 GCF_049967395.1 Hydrogenobaculum sp.
CGGATTCTCTGCCAGTTAATATTAAGGATCCATTGATATCGCGATTGAAAGTTATAGCAAACCTTGATATATCAGAAAGAAGAAAACCTCAAGACGGAGTCATAAAAGTAAGGATATCAAACAAAAAGGTTCAACTAAGATTATCAACGCTTCCCACAATATTTGGTGAAAAAATAGTAATGAGAGTACAGTTTCCCGATGAATTTTCAGCTTTAAAACTAGAAACGCTTGGATTTGAAGAAGATGAAGTAGAAAAATTAAAGCAAACTTACACCAAACCTTATGGAATAATACTGGTGGTAGGGCCAACAGGTAGCGGGAAAACCACAACGCTTTATTCAATATTACAAGACTTAAACAAAGAAAATGTAAACATAGTCACCGCCGAAGACCCGGTAGAGATAAATATACCAGGAATTAATCAAGTTCAAATAGATGAAAAAGTAGGGAGGACTTTTGAGGCAGTTTTAAGGTCGTTTTTAAGGCAAGACCCAGATATTATGCTTGTAGGTGAAATAAGAGACGCCATAACGGCTGAGATAGCTATAAAATCCTCTCTTACTGGGCACTTAGTCTTATCAACGCTCCATGTAAACGACGCGCCAAGCACAGTGGCAAGACTTATAGACATGGGCATAGAACCGTTTTTAATATCATCTTCGCTTTTGGCGGTATCTGCCCAAAGGCTTGTTAGAAAGTTGTGTCCATACTGCAAAATACCGTATGAGCCCACAAAGGAAAAAAGAGAATACTACGGCATCACCGCTGATATAATATATAAAGCAAACAAGCAAGGTTGTGAGCACTGCAACCATTTAGGTTACAAAGGAAGAACCGTCATAGCAGAACTCATGTTTGTAGATAACGAAATAAGAGATGCTATAAACCAAAGGAAAACCACAGAAGAAATAAGAGAGTTGGCTGTTAAAAAGGGTATGAAGACGTTGTTTCAGTCTGGTATAATAAAAGTAAACAAAGGTATAACCTCTTTAGAAGAGGTGTTAAGAGTATCTATACAAGATTAAGATAAGGAGGAGCTTATGCAACTTGATATAGGGACGTTAACAGAGATTCTTGTAAAAAATAAAGGAAGCGATATTCATGTAGTAGCAGGCTCTAAACCTGCCATAAGAGTAGACGGCAAAATAAGATTCTTAGAAGAGTACGACGTACTTACCCCTGAAGATACACAAACACTTGCCTACGGTATCATGCTTGAAAAATATAAAAAAGTATTTGAAGAAAAAAATGCGGTAGATTTTTCTATAGGTATTTACAGTTTAGGCAGATTTCGTGTAAACGTGTTTAGGCAAAGAGACTCCATAAGCATGGTTTTGAGATACTTATCTAGCGAGATAAAAGATATTACAAAATTAGGATTGGACGCAAAGGTGTTAGAACTTACAAAAAGAAGTATGGGGCTCGTGCTTGTAACAGGTCCTACTGGTAGCGGTAAATCCACCACTTTGGCGTCAATGATACAGTATATACTTGACAATGAACCCGTTCATGTTATAACAGTGGAAGACCCCATAGAATATCTTTTTAAACATAGCAAAGGCATAGTAAACCAACGTGAATTAGGCCAAGACGTGCCAAGTTTTTCCGACGCTCTAAGAAGTGCTTTAAGAGAAGACCCAGATGTAATATTAGTAGGAGAAATGAGGGATAGAGAAACCATAGAAATGGCTCTAAGGGCGGCTGAAACGGGTCACTTGGTATTTGGAACGCTTCACACAAACACAGCCATATCCACTATAAATAGAATTGTGGATGTATTTAGTGCAGAAGAAAAAGATCAAATAAGGACACAGCTTTCCATCTCTTTACAAGGTATTATATCTCAAAGGCTTTTACCTAAAATAGGCGGTGGTAGAGTTTTGGCTTACGAGCTTTTAATACCCAATGCGGGTATAAGAAACTTGATAAAAGAAAACAAGCTACCGCAAGCTTACGCTTTGATGCAATCAGGCCAAGCGCAAACTGGTATGCAAACCATGAATCAGCATTTGAAAAAACTATATGGTATGGGGCTTATAACAAAAGAAGATGCTCTAAAGTATAGCCCAGATCCAAAAGAACTTGCAAGGTTGATGGGAGTAACGTACGAAGAACAATAAAGTCAAACTCTTCTTTCTATGCTTTCTTCCAAAGATAGGTCATCTACATACTCTATTAGAGTGCCAAACTGAATAGCTGTAGCTATGCGGGTTATTTTTACATTGTAGTGTTTTAGTATTCTTATAAGATAATTAGCTGTGGCCTCACCTTCAGGGTTTGGATTGGTAGCTATTATTATCTCCTTTGGGTTGTGTTTCTTTATTCTTTCTTTTAAAAGCTCTATACTCAAATCTTCTGGTGCTATACCCTCTAATGGACTTATACGACCGCCCAAAATATGATATACGCCTTTAAAACGCTCCAGTTTTTCTATCTTATAAGCATCTTGAGATTCTTCTACTACAGCTATGTATTTTTTGCTTCTTTTTGGATTAGAGCATATAGCACAAACCTCTTGATCTGTAAGTATGTTACACTCTTTACATTGCCTTATAGAAAAAAGATTTTCTAAGCTTTTTACTATGCTCTCTTTTTTTATTTCATCTAACTTTAAAAAGCCATATACAAACCTTGAGGCGTTTTTCTCTCCATACCCAGGTATGTTTTTTATATCTTCTAAAGCCTTTAGAAGGTTTCTTGGTATAAAATCCTCAAAAGCCAAAAGGAAGACTCCCTAAAAATCTATCTTTCATAGCTTTAGTAAGATTTTCTTTTACCATATCTTGATATTCTTCTATGAGACTTTTAAGGTCATCTTTAAATTCTGCTATAGGTTTTGAAGCCACATCTTCTGATATGCTAAAATCTTTTATATTGCCAAGACCGTCAAACTTCATAGTAATACCTGCTCGTTCTAACATATGCTCTTTAGAAGCAAGTTCAGTTTTTAGTTTCTCATACTCTGTCTCTAAGCTTTTAAGCTGTTTCATCATACTTATTATATCCATAGAAAAGATTATATCACAAAAATTTATAAAATTTGCACAATGGTTGGTTATAATAATACTAAGGAGGTGTGCTCTTTATGGAAAAATTTAGTTTTTGGGCTTTTGTGATAGCACCTATATTTATACCTATAGTATTTGGGTTTATATACGTATTTACGAAAATGGAATGATATATATAAAAGCTTTAATAGCCATATTAGCAGTTATGTTTTTATTGGGAGGATTTTTTATATTTAGTGTATACAGAGAAAAATAATACACTTTATAGGCTTGTTTTGTAATATAATATATGAGTATGCAATTGTTTTACAAAATAAAAAGGTTTATAGCCACATCAATAACTCATAAGCTTGTATTTAGACTACTTGTGCTTATGATATCAACTGTTATTATAATGGAGAGTATATTTGCCATATCCTTCAGAGAGCAAGGCATAAGATACGCATTATCAAAAGCCAATACCGTCGCTGGCATTGTGAGAGATGGGTTGACATCTTTAATGGTGATGGGTGTTATCAAAGATAGAGAATCCTACATCAAAAGATTAGAACGAGTAAAAGGCATAACAAATATACATATAGTAAGAGGGGAAGCAGTAGATAAACAATTTGGGCCAGGGCTTCCAACAGAGCAACCCATAGACAACTTAGAAAAACTTGTGCTTTTAACGGGAAAGCCCGTTTACAAAATATACGAAAGTCCGTCAAAGGTCTTAGTTAGAGATATAATCCCATACAAAGCTTCAAACAAAGGCATAGTGAATTGCCTTCAGTGTCATGAAGTTCAAAACGGCCAAGTACTAGGCGCTATAGATATAACACTTGACGCTACAGACATAAGATATAAAGCGTTTTTAGTAATGTTAACAACACTGTTGATATTTGTTGGGCTTTTTGGAGCTATATCTTATTCCATTTTCAGATTCTCAAAACCTTACATAAATATGTTTAATAAGCTCATAAAAAACTTTGGATTGCTACAAGAAGGTAGATTTGAAGAAGCTAAGATAAGTGATGTTGGCATGTTAGAGAACAATGAACTATTAGATGAAGCTGGTAAGGTAGTAATATTTTTTAACAAAATGGTAGATATACTGCATAACGCTTTAAACAGCATACATCAAAAAGCTTTCATACTTATAGGCTACGATGTTATGAACTCTGGCAATACCATAAAAGATACTGATAAAATAGTAACAGAGCTAGCGAATATATATAAATTCAAAAAAACCATAGAAAAGGATAGATCTAAAGAAGATATATACGAAAGGCTACGCCTAATACTAGAACACTACATGTCTTTGGATAAGTTTAGCCTATACGAAGTAAACTACGATAAAATGAAGCTAATATTTGTAAATGGTACCGACAAACTCTGGTGCAAAGATGATATTTTAAAGGACAACAGCTGTTGCAGAGCCTATAGGACTGGTGCAGATGTGGATAGCGATGAGTTTCCAAACGTATGCAAATGTTTTATAAAAGAGTATAACGAATTTCAAAAACAAGAAGATTCTTTGGAATATTACTGTATTCCCATATATCTAAACGGACACGTGCACAACGTGCTGCAGATTGTATACGAACACTACATGAAAGATTTTGTGCAAATGATGATACCTTATATAAAAGGATATTTAGATGAAGCTATCCCTGTTATGGAATCTAAGCTTTTAATGGAAAAGTTAAAAGAACAATCTATAAAAGACCAGTTGACAGGCTTCTACAATAGAAGATACATAGAAGAAGCCATAGAGCCTATATTAAACAACGCCAAGAGAAAAGATGAAACCATGGGTATACTAATGCTGGATATAGACCACTTCAAAGAGGTAAACGATACCTATGGTCATGATGTCGGGGATTTAATTTTAAAATCAGTAGCCCAAGCTATAAAAGAGTCAATAAGGGAATCCGATATACCTATAAGGTTTGGCGGCGAGGAGTTTTTGGTGCTTTTAACAAACATAAAACCAGGAGAAAGCGAGCAAATTGCGGAAAAAATAAGAAAAAATGTAGAGAACAAAGTTATATCTTTACCAAATAAAACTACGTTGAAAAAGACAATAAGCATAGGCGTATCAGAAATACCCACAGATACTGATAAATTCTGGCAAGCGGTAAAATTTGCCGATGTAGCCCTTTACAAAGCAAAAGAATCTGGTAGAAACAAAGTAGTAAGATATCAAAAAGATATGTGGCAAGAAGAAGAATATTAAGATAAAATATATCTAATTTTATGGCGATAAATCCTAAAAAAGTAGAATTTGAAATATCAAGAATTGTAAAAGGAAAAGATAAAGTTATAAGATACGTCTTGGCTGCTTTCTTTGCAGGTGGGCATATCCTTATAGAGGATGTGCCAGGGGTTGGTAAAACTACGTTGGCTATTTCTATGGCAAAAGCCATGTCTTTGGCTTTTAGCAGAATTCAGTTTACATCAGATTTGATGCCATCTGATATTGTAGGTTTATACATATACGATGAAAAGAAGAAAGATTTTATATTTAGAGCTGGTCCAATATTTAGCAACATAATACTTGCGGATGAGATAAATAGAGCACCGCCTAAAACTCAAAGCGCATTGTTAGAAGCAATGGCAGAAAAAACCGTTAGTATAGATGGCAAAACTCATAAGTTAGAAGATGTTTTCTGTGTAATAGCTACCCAAAACCCCATGGACAGCTACGGCACCTTTGCATTACCAGAATCAGAGTTAGATAGATTTATGATAAAAATATCTATGGGATACCCATCCTACGAAGTGGAAAAGTCCATGATTTTGAACGGAGACCCTTCAGAAAGGTTGCCAGATATCCAATCAGCCCTCACCAAACAAGATGTTTTAGATATCATGAAACACGTAAAACATATACATGTATCGGAAGAAGTGGCGGATGTACTTATGTTTATAGTACAAAAAACAAGAAAACACAAAGATGTATACGTAGGCGTTTCTCCAAGAGGGGCCCTTCAAATGATAAACTTAGCCAAATCTTATGCCTTCTTGATGGATAGAGATTTTGTAACACCTTTTGACATAATAGAGTTAGCCCCTATAGCTTTTCCACATAGAATATTAACAGATGATACCACCCAAAAGAAAAATTCTATTATAATAGAAGAGATAATAAAAGAGGTTAAGTTATGAAGATGTTTTATGGAATATTGTTTTTTCTCATAGTAGCCGTGCTAGCCTATATCACTTGGCTAAACAAAGATAGCCTATTTTCACTAAAACTTAGCCCTCCAATAGATGGATATTATTATCATACTATTTATTATCCTATAGGGGTTTGGCTTACGGGTGCCCTTGTAATAGGTTTTGTAATAGGATATATTTTAGGGCTTTTAAAAAAATAGCATGGCAAATATAGTAGCAGCTATAGATATAGGTTCTTACAGCATAAGACTAGGTGTAGCAAAAACAGAGCCCTTCGAAGTGCTTTTTGAAAAAGGCAATATAGTAGAATTAGGTACCGGGGTAAAAGAAACTGGTTTTATAAAAGAAGAAAAAATTAAAGAAGCTTTGGAAACTTTAAAAGATTTTAAAAGCATCATAGATAACTACCAAGCTTCAAGCATTGTTGCAGTTGGCACAGAAGCTCTAAGAAAAGCTAAAAACGCTGATGAGTTTATAAAAAGGGTAAAAGAGGAAGCAGGTATAGACGTAAAAATAATATCTGGTGAAGAAGAAGGAGAGCTTTCTTTTAAAGCTAGCGCGTTTTCTTTGGGCTTAAAAAAAGACATAGTGGTAATAGACCAAGGTGGGGGTTCTACAGAGTTTGTGTATGGAAAAGGTTCTAAAATAGTATCCGTAAACTCTATTCCTTTTGGTATAGTAAACCTTACAGAAGAGTTTTTTAAACACGACCCACCTACTGACCAAGAGATAAAAGCACTTTTTGATTTTCTTGATAAAAGCATAAAACAAATATTAAAACCAGTTGATACGGTAGTAGGCATAGGCGGGACCATCACCACAATAGCAGCCCTTCATTATCATGTTTATCCATACAGCGGCAACATAATACACGGCAAAATTCTTTCTTTTGAAGCTTTAAAAAATTGGTTTTGGACGTTGGCAAAAATACCCACAGAAGAAAGGAAAAAATACAAAGAGATAGAGGACAAAAGAGCAAAAGCTATAGTTTCAGGCATAGGTATTTTTTACAAAGTTTTGGAGCTTTTTGAAAAAGATTATCTTGTAATAAGCGATTTTGGCCTAAAACACGCTCTTCTTTTAAAAGCGGCAGGACTTATATAAAGTTAATCTTCGCTAAAACGCTCTTCTTTCCAAGGGTCTCCTATATCGTGATATCCTCTTAGCTCCCAGAAGCCTCTTCTATTTTCACTCATAAATTCAAGCGCTTCTAAGTATTTGGCGCTTTTCCATGCATAAAGTGAAGGTATCACGAGCCTTATAGGAAAACCATGCCTTTTGGGAATAATTTCACCGTTCATCTTATAAGCCAGTATAGAGTTTTCATCGTAAAGATATTCTATGGGAAAGTTGGTGGTATACCCTTCAAGGCAGTGAGCCATCACAAACTTAGCTTCTTTTTTTGGTTTTACAAGCTCCAATAGCTTTTTGGTCTTTACACCTTCCCAAACGATATCCTTTACGCTCCAAGTGGTAACACAGTGAAAATCCGCCACCACCTTATCGTTTGCCATAGACACAAACTCATCATAAGTAAGTTCTAAAGGATTTTCCACAAATCCAAAAAATCTCAACCTATATTTAGATAAATCTACATCTTTTATATCTCTTACTATGTCATAAACTACAGGTTTTGAAATCCACTTTTGTCCTTTTGGCAATCTCTCTTTTTCCATAAGAAAAAATTTACATTATTAGACTTTATAAGCTATGACTAAGCCATTGGATTTTTAGCAGTGTTTTAAGTTAGCTTTTTCAACTCTTCATCAAGATGCTTGTAAATTTCCTCTATATCTATGCCAATATTTTCAATATCAGTTTTTAACACCGTAGGATCAAAATAGTGGTTTTTAGCGTTTAAAAAAGAAAACCTTTTATCTTGATTTCTAAACATAGCTATCAAAGGCGTTGTGGAATAGTTGCCCTTTTTATCTTGCCATATCACGTATCCAACAAATGCATAAGGGCTGTCGTTTTTAATAAAGCCGCTAAAACCAAGTATATCGCTTATGGTATTTGGGTAGTATCCTAGTATATACTCTCTTAAATCTTTCAAAAACGGTGGGAAGTCTTGCAAATTGTCGTTTGTCTCTTTCTCTTTTAGGTCTTTTTCTTCGTGCTCTTCATTAAAATCTTCATCTTGGTTAAACTTTATAACCTTACCCATATCAAAACTCCAAAACGCTTGCTCCCCAGGTAAGCCCACCACCCATCGCAGTCAAAAGGACTTTGTCTTTTCTTTTCAATATACCTTTTTCAAAAGCCTCATACATAGCAATAGGTATAGAAGCAGCGCTGGTATTTGCATACTCTTGTATGTTTACATATACCTTTTGAGTAGGAATATTTAATTTTTGAGCCAAGGCATTTATGATTCGTATGTTAGCCTGGTGAGGTATTACGAGCGATATATCATCTATACTCAAATTTGCCTTTTCTAAGGCCATCTTACAAGCAAGCTCCATGTTTCTTACAGCGTATTTAAACACTTCTTTACCGTTCATTTTTATATAACCGCACTTTTCAGCGTAAAGCAAATCCTTATACTTCCCATCAGAAAACATGACGCTTGAGAGTATATCCCCTTCTCCTTTTGTGATTACAGCAGCACCAGCCCCGTCCCCAAAGAGCACGCAGGTGCTCCTATCAGTCCAATCCACTATAGAAGATAGTTTTTCTGCCCCTATAAGAAGTATCGAATTCACGTTTGAGCTTTCTATATAAGATTTAGCTATATCAAGCCCATACAGAAACCCACTGCAAGCAGCAGAAATATCAAAAGCAAACCTTGATTTTATATGCTGTTGAATCACACAAGCCACAGAAGGAAAAAGCATTTCAGGGCTTAAAGTAGCCACTATTATAAGGTCTACCTCTTCTAAACCCGCTTTTTCAAGGGCCGTCTTACCAGCCTTTACAGCCATATCGTATATAGACTCATCTTTTGCTACGTGTCTTTTTTTTATACCAGTTCTTGTGGTAATCCACTCATCAGAGGTATCGATGCTTTTTTCCAAATCGTTGTTGGTGACAACATGAGAAGGCACGTAAACACCTATAGATTTTATAGATACGCCCATTATTGCTCCTTTAAGACAGGTTCTATATATTTTACAAAGTTTTCTTTCATTCTTTCGTTGAAGTGATGAGATAAAAATGCTCTAGCTATCTTTATAGCATTTTTAATAGCTTTTGCATTTGCTCTACCATGTGTTATTATGACAGGTTTTTTGGCTCCTAAAAGAGGCGTACCGCCGTATTCTTCAAAATCTACTTTTTTCTTAAAAGCGTTTATTGCTGGTTTCATCAAAAAAGCCCCAAGCTTGCTTATATTTCTTTTCATAACCTCTTCTTTTATCATATCTATAAGAGCCATACCAAGACTTTCAGATGCTTTTAAGACTATGTTTCCCACAAATCCATCGCATACTATAACGTCAAAAGTACCGTTGTATATATCCCTACCTTCGGCATTTCCTTTGAAGTTTAACTTTGTCTCCTTTAAAAGCGGAAACGTTTCTTTTACAAGCTCGTTACCTTTCCCTTCTTCTTCTCCTATACTTAAAATACCTATAGTTGGGTTTTTTACGCCTAGTATCTCCTCTGCGTAAGTATGGCCTATAATGGCAAAATCCAAAAGATGCCTTGGTCTACTATCTACGTTTGCCCCTACATCCACGAGCACAGTCTTCTTACCAAGCTTGTTTGGAAGAGCCACCGCTATAGCAGGCCTTTCTAAAAACTCCGATGCACCCACCACAAACTTACCTACTGCCAAAACAGCACCGGTGTTGCCAGCGGATACAAGGGCGTCGGCTTGATTTTCTCTTAAAAGCTTACCAGCTATATACAAAGACGAGTTTTTTCTTTTCAACACAGAAGATGGAGAAGAGTTCATCTCTATAGAGTCTTCAGAATTTACAATTTTTATATCTTGTCTTAGCTTATATTTTTTCAATACTTGCTTTATAAGTTCTTCTTTCCCTACAAACAAAACTTCACAGTCTAATTCGTCTAAAGCTAGTATACCACCTTTTACTATTTCATCGGGGGCATAATCACCCCCCATACAGTCAAGCGCTATACGAAAGCTTTCCATTTATAGCTAGTTTAAACTTCTAACACTTGTTTATCTTTGTAATAACCGCAGTAAGGACAAGCTCTGTGTGGTACTGCAAACTCTCCGCAATTTGGACATTTGACC
Organism: Hydrogenobaculum sp.; assembly: GCF_049967395.1. NCBI lineage: Bacteria > Pseudomonadati > Aquificota > Aquificia > Aquificales > Aquificaceae > Hydrogenobaculum > Hydrogenobaculum sp. The sequence goes on from NZ_JBMFST010000015.1 coordinate 10,375, forward strand.
ACGTTAAAAGATTTTAACTTTGCAAAGAAAGCTTGTGCCCTTCTTTGGTTTCTTCTCCAGCGAGAAGTCCTACGTTTTGGTACCGCCATTTTTTTCCTCCTTAGTTAGTAACTCTTTAAGTATAGCAAAACTTTTATTTCCTTGCTCAACTTTTGATGGCAAGCTACAAGATTCTTCGCATAAAAGTTTTATGGGCATAGCCCCCACAAGAGCATCTAAAACAATCTCAGAAGGGTCAAATTCTTCCTGATTTATATAATAAGTATAAAATTCTTCTTCTTTTAACATATGCGATTTTGAGTATGTTTCTAAACTCTTGTCTAAAAGCTCAAAAACCTCATCCAAAGATATATCAAACTCAAAATCCTTAAGACAAACAGAACAGAAAGCTCTTACCGTAGCCTCTAATTTCAAAGATAGCTCGTATCTCATATAACCTTTTGGCACTATCGTTATTTTAAGGTGAGATTTTACATCTTCAACATTTTCATCCAAAGCACCTTGCCAAAAGCTTTTTGGTATATCCTCTTCAACAGTATAAAGTTTTTGGCTTTTAAAAATATCTACAAGGTTTAAAAGCTCCATGTCACTTACCCCACACTCTCGTAGAGAGATATCTATCCCCGCCATCCGGGAACACCGTAACAATAAGTCCCTCTTCTAGTTCTTTAGCAAGTTTAATAGCTCCAGCCAAAGCAGCACCTGAAGATTGTCCTACAAAAAGCCCTTCTTCTTTGGCTAGTCTTCTTGTGAGCTCGTAAGCTTCTTCTGTATCTACAAAGATTGTTCTATCCAAAAACGTTTCATCAAAAATACCCGGTTTTATAGAAGATTCAATATGCTTTAAGCCCTCTATACCATGGAATGGATAAGCCGGTTGTATGCCTATAACTTCTATATTTGGATTGTAAACTTTCAACCTTCTTCCAGTACCCATTATGGTCCCACCGGTGCCTATACCGGCTACAAAATGGGTAATCTGGCCTTTGGTTTGATTGTATATCTCTATACCTGTAGAGTAAAAGTGAGCTTGCCAATTGGCTTGGTTGTTGTACTGATCAAGATATACATACCTATCTGGATATTTCTTTACAAGGTCCCTAACGTACAAGATAGCCCCATCTGTACCTTCCAGCGGGTCAGTGTAGTGGGTTATAGCGCCGTAAGCTTCCAATATCTTCTTTCTTTCTTCACTAACGTTTGATGGCATGGCAAGTTCTACCTTTATGCCAAGAGAAGCTCCTACCATGGCAAGCGCTATACCCGTATTGCCAGAAGTGGCATCTATTACAGCCTTGTCTTTACTTATAATACCCTTTTTTATAGCGTTTAAAAACATAGAAAGAGCAGCCCTATCTTTTACAGACCCACCTGGGTTTGTAGATTCAAGTTTTGCGTATATTTTCACGTTTGGATTTATATCAAAAGCCTCTAAAACTTTCTTTATCCTTACCAAAGGCGTATTGCCTACAAGTTCTAAAGAGCTTTCCCTTGGTTTTAGATAAGGTTCGTCGTGTTCTCCCAGTACCCAAAAAATACCTTTTAAATTCATATCACTTTTAAGCTTTTAAGATAATGCTCTATCCCAGATTCCAAATCGTACTTTGGCTCATAGCCAAGCTTTTGCTTTATAGAGCTTATATCAGCTTCTGTGTAGTTTTGATAGAATTCGTAAGGACAGTCAAAATATTCTACTTCGTAGTTTGTACCCATAAGCTTATTTAGTATGTTTACTATGTCGTTGAAGCTTCTTGCCTTACCATAACCTACGTTGAATATACCAGTGGCGTCGTATCTTTCCAAAGCCTTTATGTTTGCTTGAAGGACATCTTCTATGTAAACAAAATCTCTTTTTTGCTCTCCGTATTTAAAAAGCCTTGGGTTTTTGCCAGATTTCATTTGCATGGCAAGTTGATAAATCATACTGGCGGTTTTGCCTTTGTATTGTTCTCCCATGCCGTATACGTTGAAGTATCTAAAACCTACCGCTTTGAAAGAAGGATATTCTTCCATCTTGTTTTTTACAAGGTTATCAGCCATTAGCTTTGAAAAGCCGTATACGTTTTCTGGTATAAGCCCTTCATCTTCTTTCATAGGGGCTTTGGTGTTGCCGTAAACCCCAGCCGATGATGCGTATATGAGTTTGGCATCCCATTTTATACATGCATCCATTATGTATTTCATGCTGTTGGTATTTACATCCATCATAAACTTTTGATCAAGAACCGTAGTATCTGTGATGGCTCCGTTGTGAAATACCGCTTCAAAGGATGTGTATTCTTTTTTTAAATAATCCCACAACTCTTTGTCTTTTATATCCCCTTCCAACACATCCCCTTTAAACCCGTAAAGAGTTTTAAAGTGTCCAGAAGAAAAGTTGTCCACTATGAGGATATAAGCTTTTGGGTAAAGCTCTTGAAGTCTTAGTGCTATTCTTGAGCCTATGAAACCGGCCCCGCCTGTTATTAGAAATCTTCTCATAAAAATATTTTAACTTAAAACATGTTTTTGTAAAGGTTAAAATATATTGAAATTCTTAGCATTTTCAAATGACATATATCAGATTACATATAAGACATCTTTGGACAAGCTTTCCTTGGTTTTTAAGCTTTTAAAAGAAATTTAACATATCACTTTTAGGAGGTTTAGCTTATGCTAAAGACGTTTGTAATGCCGCACGTAGCACCCATCACAGAAACCTTTGACCTTGAGAGGTCAACCAAAGCTGTTCAAAACCTTGTAAGGTTTGGCGGATACGAGCTTTTGTCGAGGTTTGTGGCGGTAGTGGATATGGGAAATGGCCAGAGTTTGCCCCAAAACCAAGATGCATATTACTTTGTCTTTGGAGATGTGATAAACGGTCAAGCTCTTATAATAGCAGATGCGTTAAAGTTTTGGACAAAAGAATTAAGGGTATCTTCTCATAAGAAAACTTCCATCAAAAGCTCAAAAACCACCGAAGAGATAAGCATCTTAAACGATATTCTAAAAGAGTTAAAAGACCAAAGCCAAGAAGCCACTATACAAAATATCATAAACTCTTTAGAAAAAAGAAGAAAATCAAGCTCTAAAACCCCAAGCTTAGGAACGGTGCTATCCAACTCCGGCAAGCAAGATATAGTTAACATAGGAAGATGCGTCATAAGAAAATTAGAATCAGAAATAAGAAGTAAGAAAGACAGGAAAACTGGCCAAGTGGTATTGTACCGCTCCTGCGACCAACTTTCAAACACCTAAACACATCTTGCCCCCTTGTTGGGGGCTTTAAAAGGAGGTAGTTTTATGGATTTTAAAGTAATAAGCTTGTTAATAGAAGATACACCAAAGTTTGTAAAGCTTGTAGAGGATATAGAAATCCTTGTAGAAAACACTAAGGATCCTCATCAAAAAAATTTGCTTTTAGAGATTATAGACATATTAGAAGAGATAACACCAAGACTTCAAAGCGTGTTAAAAGATTTAGAGGAAATAGCATAAAGGAGAAAACTATGAAAGAAAAGGCTATTCTAGAAAAGATATTTGTATCCCAAGATAACAAAGATATCAGGTCAAAGATAAAGTCTTTGATAGGCTACGATTTACCAAGCATAATAGAAGCTTGGGCTTCTTTTGTAGGATATGAGACGCTTTACAATAAGGACATAACGGAACTTTTATTAAAAGCAAGCATACTAGATGACGAATTTGTAAAATTTCTACAAAGCCTACAAGCCATAAAATCCACCACAAACAGGATATCCAAAAAAGATTTTATAAGCTTGTTTAAAGAACTCATATCAAACACAGGTTATATGGGTAGCACCCTACCCTATATAGAAGACATAATAACTTATTTAGGGCATGCTCTTTACCTTGTTATGCTAAGCGGTCTTGATGTAAAAATATTTAGTTTTATGCTTATAAAAGCAAAACATCAACAAACTGTTTATAAAAACCCTCAAATTCAATCTCAATCCATCAAGCAGATAGAATATACAGCGCATGTGAGGATAAAAGGTATCAAGGTAAAAGAAGCCGTAAAACAATTACCTCCAGACAAATCTTGGAACAAAGATGCTTTTGGAAGATTCACTTAAGCAAAATATTTGGAGGGCTTTTGCCCTCTTTTTATATTTATTTTATATTGCTGTTGTAAAATAATATTATGAACATGTGGAAAGCAATAGCAAAACAACAGATGGCCTTTTCTCACTACTCAGGGATGGTGGTAATAATACTATCTATTCTGTTTGCCATGGGTATATTGGCAATACTTGTCGTAGCTTTTAAAAGCAAATAGACTTATAATAAACTAATGAATATTTGGCATAGCATCTTACATGTTGTACACATGCTAGAAGGTACACCTTACCAAGGACATACACATTGTTACAACTGCATGTTTCAAACTGGCCAAGTGCCTAATGTATTTAAAATGTACGCTCAGAGGCTTGTAGAAACCGTTGTAATAGGTGGCTTGTTGATAGTTATTTTTTCTAAAATCGTAAAACACGAAGAAGATAGAATAGATAAAGAAAACTAATTATGATAAAACTCCTACTTCGATATACGATTTTAGCTAACTTTATAGTTAGTAGTTATTAACTTTAATTTTTAGGAGGTGTGTTATGAAAATGCTTCAAACGGTGGAAAGTTTTACCTTACCAGAAGGCTTTGAATCCTACGAAAATCACGTAGCCATACCCATAAAAGCTCCCAAAGAAAATGCTCCACTTAGAATATCGCCTCTTTTTGGAGAAGTAAAGTTTTTTGCTTTTTACGATAAAAGCTCTAAAACAATAAAAACCCTAAGAAACCCAGTAGAAAGGGGCGGTATGGTGATAAGGTTTTTGCTATCTCTTGGCATAAGAGAACTGATAGTCCTTCACATGGGACAAGGAGCTTACAACCTTGCCATATCAAACGGTATGAAAGTGTATTTTGGAGAAGACGATAAAATAAGTTTTGATGAGCTTTTAAGAAAATACGAATCTAACGAACTTACCTTAATAACTCCCGATAAGTTTGAGCTTTTAACAAGGTTTAGCTGCGGCGATCACCATCACCATCATCACCACTGAATGTAAGTAACATCTGATATAATATTTTTTCATGTTAAAAGCTTACAAAAACTTTTATCCAAAAATAGGCGCTGGTGTATATATAGCCGATAACGCATTCGTAATAGGGGATGTAGAGTTAGGAGACGATGTGAGCGTGTGGTTTGGGACTGTCATAAGAGGAGATGTAAACTACATAAGGATTGGAGATAGGACAAACATACAAGATAACTCTGTAATACATGTAACCCATGACACACACCCTACCACAATAGGCCACGATGTGACTATAGGACACGGAGCTATAATACATGGATGCACCATTAAAAATTTTGTGTTGGTAGGGATGGGAGCTACAATTATGGACGGGGCTATCATAGAAGATTTCGTACTGGTAGGGGCAAGGGCTCTCATAACTCCAAACAAACACATACCAAGCGGTGTTTTAGTGGCTGGAATACCGGCTAAAATAGTAAGAGATTTAAAGCAAGAAGAAATAGAGCTTATAAAAGAATCCGCTTCAAACTACGTAAGGTATAAAAACAACTACTTAGGAAATCTTTAAACGTGTCTGGCGGGATTCGAACCCGCAATCTCAGGTTCCGGAGACCTGCGCTTTATCCATTAAGCTACAGACACTTTATCCTTTGATATTTATTTTAACCTATTAAAAGCTAAAACAATAAACTTCTAATTTTTGGAAAAAATAAAGTTAATTTAACAAATACTTTATGTTATAATAACATGAATTTATTTTTAGGAGGTTTAACATGAGAAGATGGGAATGGTTGAGTCTTTTTGTTTCAAAAGCAGTATTTGCCTGTGCTTGCGGATGTGGTGTATTTGAAGTCACGTTGCCAAGCATGATGCCAAAAAATACACAAAACACAGTCTTTTTCAAATACACCTTTATGGACCAAGTGATGGGTCAGATGCTTTACCAAACGACAGCGGATTTCAAAGGCTTTTTGTAGCCCCTGGAATAGAGTATAAATTTGGAAACTACGATGTGAGCGCAGATATACAACTACCTATATACACCCACGTAAACGGTTATCAACTGGTGGCTCCTTACATGTTTAGCGCTAACGTAAGTTATAGCTTTTAGTATGTGGCTTTTGATATAATTATTAAATGGGTTTAAGATTTTTAAGTGCAGGAGAGTCCCACGGCCAAGCTCTCATATCTATATTAGAAGGCTTACCCTCAAACCTTGAGGTGGATATAGATTTCATAAACAACGAACTAAGAAGAAGACAAGGCGGATATGGAAGAGGAGGGCGGATGGCTATAGAACAAGACAAAGCCAACATACTATCTGGTGTTAGGTTTGGAAAAACCACAGGGGCACCCATAGCCATAGAGATAAAAAATAAAGATTGGGAAAACTGGCAAAACAAGATGGCTCCTTTTGGACAAAAACCAGAAGACTTTAAAGATTTTACAAGACCAAGACCAGGCCATGCTGATTTGGTGGGTGGCATTAAATACAACCAAAAGGATTTAAGAAACGTCTTAGAAAGAGCTTCTGCCAGAGAAACCGCTTCAAGGGTGGCAATAGGTGCTTTTTGTAAGCTTTTATTAAAAGCTTTAAACATAGAAGTCTATAGCTATGTGCTTAGTGTAGGGAAAATAAGCGCTAATCCCCCCACAGACGATCCTGCCATCAACGCCAAAGAAGCCGAAAAATCCATTATAAGGTTTGTAGACCCTTCAAAAGACCAAGAGGTGATAGAGTATATAGACAAAGCAAAAGAAAAAGGAGAAAGCCTTGGGGGTATATTTGAAGTAGTGGCGATAAACGTCCCGCCAGGACTTGGGTCTTATATTCAATGTGACAAAAGAATAGATGGTGATATTGCAAAAGCTATGATGAGCATACAAGCCATAAAAGGGGTCGAGATAGGGCTTGGTTTTAAAGGAGCTACGCTTTTTGGTTCTGAAGTGATGGACGAAATAGGATACGAAAACGGTTATACAAGATACTCAAACAACCTTGGCGGTACAGAAGGCGGTATGACAAACGGCATGCCCATAGTGGTAAGGGTTGCCATGAAGCCAATACCTACTCTTATGAACCCATTAAGAAGCGTAGATATCATATCCAAAGAGCCGATAAAAGCCAGCAAAGAAAGAAGCGATGTTACAGCCATAGCTGCTGCTTCAGTAGTAGGAGAGGCAATGCTTAGTTTTGTAATAGCTCATCATATTTTAGAAAAATTCGGCGCAGATTCTATGGAAGAGCTTATAATAAATTACAACCAATATCTTGAGTATGTGAGGTCTTTCTGATGAAGATAGCTATACCTATAACCGACGAGCGTTTTGATGAGGTTTTATCAAAAGCCCAAAAGGCTGACATATTGGAGTTTAGGGTGGACTCTTTTGCCAACAAAGATATAGCTTTTGTATCAGGGCTTTTACAAAAGGCAAAAGAAAAGGGCTTTGAGACAATACTAACCATAAGAAGTGAAAAAGAAGGCGGGGCTTATGTGGAAAATAGAGTAGAGATGTTTGAAAAGCTAATGCCTTTAGCTGATTATACAGACATAGAACTTTCTTCAACAGATATAATAACTTACATATCAAGGCTTTCCAAAGAATACAACAAAAAGCTCATAGTCTCCTATCACAACTTTGAAATGACACCCGCAAACTTCGTTATAAAAGAAACCATAAGAGAAGCTCTAAGGTATGGGGATATACCAAAAATTGCTTTAAAGGCGAATTCCTACGAGGATGTGGCAAGGCTTATGTGTAGCGCTCAAGATGTAAAAACACCTAAAATTTTGATATCAATGGGAGAGTTTGGTAAAATCTCAAGAATCGCTGGGTTTATCTTTGGTTCTTTTATAAGCTACGCATATTTGGAAAAACCAAACGCTCCAGGCCAACTTTCTTTAGAAGAAATGCTGAAACTAAAAGAGATGTTTTACTTAAGATAATCTACCATAACCTTATCAAAAACTTCTCTCAAGGTTTCTATCGGAGGAATGCCAACGTCTATAACCGGTTCTACTTTGCTTGGTTCAAAATCTTTAAAAGATTGTTCTAACAAAATCCTAAAAACCTGTTCTAAGCCTTCATGAAAGTTAACGTTTTCGTTAAATATATATAGGTCTGTTTCTTTATCGTAAGCGTTTAACTTGTAATCGCTAAGGTTTTTTATATCTATATCTGTGCCTATAGCGTAAGCCTTGCCGTAAGCTATAGCAAACTCTTGAGGTATATAGTTTTGAGCATAGCATTCCATCTCTACAGCCTTCATAACATCGTCAGTAATGGGAAGACCAACTATGTAAAGAGCGGAATCTTCTTTTATATTCCCAGATTCATCGTAAGCTCTTAGCTGTATATAATAACTCCAAGATTTCAAATTCATAGTTTAAAATTTAGATTTAACTCACATTTATGCTATGATTTTTTATATTAAACTTTTCCAACATTTCGCTTTTAAAATCCAAAAACCTACCTTGCAATATAGATTCTCTTGCTTTTTTGGTAAGGTTTAAGAAAAAGTGAAGATTGTGGATGGTATTTAAAATGTAAGAAGATATTTCCTCCATCATAAAAAGATGCCTAAGATATGCCCTTGAAAAATTTTTACACGTATAACAATCACACTCTTCGTCTATAGGCCTTGGGTCTTCTTTGTAGCGCTCGTGCCTTAAAACAAGCTCGCCTTTTGATGTGTATAAAAGCCCAGTACGAGCGTTTCTCGTAGGAATCACGCAATCAAACATGTCAACACCAAGAGATATGGCTTCTAATATATCCTCTGGTTTTCCAACACCCATAAGATAATGAGGTTTTTCAAAAGGCAGTTCTTCCACAACGTAAGCCGTCATAGAATACATAATATCTTTTGACTCACCCACAGACAACCCACCTATAGAATAACCATCCATATCAAGCTCTACAGTCAGTCTTGCGGAAAGCTTTCTCAAATCTTTATACTCACCACCTTGGACTATCCCAAAAAGCATTTGGTCTTTTCGTTTTTTGGCTTTTTTGGAGCGCTCTAACCATCTTATAGTCCTATAAAGAGCTTCTTTTGTATATTCGTAAGAAGCTGGAAGCGATATACACTCATCTATAGGCATAATGATATCAGAACCAAAAATCTCTTGAATTTCTATCACCCTCTCTGGACTAAAAAGATGTTTATCTCCTTGAAGATGGTCTTTAAAATACACTCCTTCTTCTGTTATTTTCACATTTGAACTATTTTTTTTAGATAAAGAAAACACTTGAAAACCACCGCTATCCGTAAGAATAGGCTTATTCCAATTGATGAATTTATGAAGACCTCCAAACTTTTCTATAAGCTCAGGGCCTGGTCTTAGATAAAGATGGTAGGTATTGCCAAGTATTATTTGGGTACCAAGCTCTTCAAGTATTTGGTGGGTCATGGCTTTTACGGTACCCTTTGTGCCCACCGGCATAAAAACAGGCGTAAGTATGTCCCCATGGGCCGTAGAAAGTATACCGGCCCTTGCTAAACCATCGGTTTTTTCTATCTTAAACATCAATCTGCCGAAAGTATCGCCCCTTCTGATGCATCTTTTACAAATTTCCTATAGCGTTTTAGCCAAGAGCTTTTTATAGATTTTTCTTTTGGTTTAAAAGCTTTTAAACGAGCATCAAACTCCTCTTGAGGTATCAAAAGCTCAAGTTTTCTATTTGGTATATCTATAAGTATCTCATCGCCGTCTTGTATGATACCTATAGGACCACCTGAAGCGGCTTCTGGAGAAATGTGTCCTATACAAGCGCCCCTTGTACCACCTGAAAACCTTCCATCGGTTATAAGAGCTACAGAGCTTCCAAGTCCCATACCCATAATGGTGGAGGTGGGACTCAACATCTCTCTCATACCAGGACCGCCTTTTGGACCTTCGTATCTTATAACCACCACGTGCCCAGGTTTTACCTTGCCCCCTCTTATGCCTTCTATGGCCTCTTCCTCAGAGTCAAAGCAAATGGCTTTTCCCTTAAACTGAAGCATCTCTTTGGCCACACCGGCAGTTTTTACTACGCTACCTTTTGGTGCCAAATTGCCAAAGAGTATAGCAAGACCTCCGTCTTTTGAATAAGCGTTTTCCACTCTTCTTATGACATCTTCATCTAAAATATCCACATCTTTTACGATTTCTTCTATAGTTTTAGTGGTGACGGTCCTTTGCTTACCATCCAAAAGACCATTTCTAAGAAGCTCTTTCATGATGGCGCTTATACCACCAGCCCTATCAAGATCATCCATATGATAATCTGAAGAAGGGGATATTTTGCAAAGAGTGGGCGTTTCTCTTGAAATCTTATCTATGTCTTCCATTTTATACTCTATACCAGCCTCTCTTGCAATAGCCAAGAGATGAAGCACCGTGTTGGAAGACCCACCCATTGCTATATCCACTCTAAAAGCGTTATCAAAGGATGCCTTTGTGACAATATCTCTTGGTTTTAAATCTATCTTTACAAGCTCCACCACTTGTCTTGCCGCTTGTCTTGCAAGCATCTCTCTTCTTGGGTCTATGGCAAGTATGGTGCCGTTTCCCGGAAGTCCAAGACCTAGCACTTCGGTAAGACAGTTCATAGAATTTGCCGTAAAAAGCCCAGAACAAGAACCGCAAGAAGGACAAGCGTTCTGCTCTATCAAAAGAAGCTCTTTTTCTGTAATTTCACCTTTGTTTAGCTTACCAACACCTTCAAACACTGAAACCAAATCTATTTTTTTATCTCCAAGCTTGCCAGCAGCCATTGGTCCACCGCTTATAAACACCGTAGGAACGTTTACCCTCATGGCGCCCATAAGCATACCCGGGACTATCTTGTCGCAGTTTGGTATACAAATAAGACCATCAAGCTGATGAGCTTCCACAACGGTTTCTATGGCATCTGCTATAAGCTCTCTGCTTGGCAAAGAATAGTGCATGCCGTAATGTCCCATAGCTATACCATCATCAACCCCTATAACGTTAAACTCCACTGGTATAGCACCGGCTTTTCTTATCTCATCTTTTATAGGTTCTACAAATTCTCTAAGGTGCACATGGCCTGGGACTATATCTATGTAAGAGTTTGCAACACCTATTATTGGCTTTCCAAAATCTTCGTCTTTAAAACCGCAAGCCCTCAACAAAGACCTATGAGGAGCTTTATCGTAACCTTTTTGTATAACATCGCTTCTCATAAAAACCTCCAAAAATTGATAAGAAAAAGTTAGTCAAAAATCAAATATTTGCAAAAGATTTTTGTTCTTTCTTGGCAAAATCTTCTGGAAACTTTTCCATGGCTTGTTTGATAAGCCTACTTGCCACAGCACCAAGACCACAAACAGAAGTGGGTTGAATATACTTTGTCACAAACCTAAGGCCTTCCCAAGTTTGTGGCGTAGCCTCATCTTTTACTATTTTGTCAAGAAGGTAAGCTTGCTCATGACACCCTATACGGCACGGCGTACAAAAGCCACAAGTCTCATGTTCATAAAACTCGGCTATCTTGTAGCAAGCCTCCACTATGTCGTCTTCTTCGGTGAGAACTATGACAGTACCAGTCCCACCAAAACCAAACTGAGAATAATCCATAGGAGTATCAAGCTCTTTTACGCTAAGACAATCAAGGGCTCCAGAAAATACAGCCTTTATAGGGACATTCCTGATAGTACCACCTGCGTATTTAAATATCACTTCTCTAAGTGTAGTATTCATAGGAAGCTCATAAACACCTGGTTTTTTCACCTTACCGCTCACTGGGAAAAGCTTAGGACCGGGATAATCCATTGGGCCTATCTCTTTATAACCTTCAGAACCCAAATTTATAATAATGGGAATATTTGATAACGTCTCTACGTTGTTTACCACTGTAGGCCTACCCCATAAGCCTACTTGTACTGGGAAAGGAGGTTTTAACCTTGGATGACCTCTTTTGCCTTCTATAGAGTTAAGAAGCGCCGTCTCTTCACCGCATATATAAGCTCCAGCACCCCTTGCTACCAGTATTTCAAGGTCAAGACCTGAGTTTAAAATATTTTTTCCTAAAAAGCCTTCTTTTCTTGCTTCTTCTATAGCGTTTCTTAGTATATAATATCCAGCCGGATATTCACCCCTTATGTATATGTAGGCTCTGTTTACCCCAAGGGCGTAAGCGGATATAATCATACCTTCTAAAAGAAGGTGAGGATCTCTTTCTATGATAAGTCTATCTTTAAAAGTGCCCGGTTCTGATTCATCGGCGTTGCACACCAAATATCTAGGGGCCGGGTTTTGAAGACAAAACTTCCACTTTCTACCGGTGGGAAAACCAGCTCCACCTCTTCCCCTTAAATTGCTCTTATCTACTTCTTCTACTATATCCATTGGGTTCATGTTTAAGGCTTTTTCCAGCGCAAGATAACCGCCGTCTTTTAAATACTCTTTTATATCTGCAGTTTGCTTGCGCTTGGCCCTTTTAAGAAGCAGGTTTAGCTCTGTTTCAGCGTGTATGTTAGCTATATTTGGCAAGTATTTCATGAAGCTTCTCCTTTGATTCGTATTTATAAATATCGTTATCTATCATGAAAACTGGGGCTTCCGAACAAGCACCAAGACACTGAACTTCCACAAGCTTAAACATGCCATCTCTCGTCACTTGACCAGGTTCTATACCAAGAAGTTCTTTTACAGCGTTGAAAACTTTATGGCTTTTAAGAAGATAGCAAACTATGCTGTTGCATACGTATATACGATGTTTTGCCTTCTCGCCGGTATCAAACATCTCATAAAAAGCCACCACGCCTTTTATATGGTGAAGCGGTATGTCTAAAATCTCAGATAGCTCTTCCAAAGCCTCTTCCGGTATGTGGCCAAGGTGTTCTTGAATAGAGTGAAGAGAAAGCAAAAGAGCCTCTTCTTTAGACCCAAAATACTTTATATGACCGTCTATAGCCTCTTTTATCTCTTGAGTTAGCATATATACATTTTAAGCTTTTATATTTATTTTTGCAACTTAATTTATATCAAAATCTCAATACGGTTTTTACCATTTCTTTTTGCATTGTAAAGGGCTTTATCGGCTCTGTCAATGGCTTTTTCAAAACCATCGTCTTCATCTTTTAGCTCCGTTATACCCATGCTCACTGTAAATTTAACAACACTGTCACCTTCTTTTATTTCAATATTTCTTATATTGTTGAGCAGCTTTTCGCAGGCTGCCTTAGCTCCACTTATATGGGTATGGGTAAACAATATCAAAAACTCTTCACCACCCCATCTAAAGGCTATATCAGCCTTTCTAATGTTGTTCAAAACAACCTCGCCAAGTTCTTTTATAGCCTTATCACCAACGGAATGACCATATGCATCGTTTATCTTCTTAAAATCATCTATATCAAATAAACATAGTGAAAGCGGTATCTCGTAGCGTTTTACTCTAGAAAACTCATTGGTTTTCATATCGTTAAACTTTGCTCTATTGTAAAGACGAGAAAGCGGGTCTATTGTATATTTTTCATAGACTTCATAAACTTTTTCTGCAATCATTTTTTCATAGTAAGCCAAGGATACTACTTCTGAAGCAAAGTGGGAAAACTTTATAAAGGAAGCTGTGAGACCAAAGACATCAATGGACTTGTCTTGATGCTCATCTTTATACTTTCTTATAGCGTCTATCGTATACGAGGATAAAATATTCTGGGCTCTATAAAAATCAAATATATTCTCATTTTCTTTTTCCAAAACAAAGCCAAGTTCTATACAATCCAAAATAAAGTCATAAACAGCATCTTCGGTAAAATTGCAAAACAAATCCAAAAACTTATATATAAAATCCTTTAAATAATCAAATATTGGACTTACGCGTTTTTTAAGACATTCGTCGGTGTTCAAAAGTATCTGTTTAATTGTACAGAAGTTCTTGATATCTTTATCGGTTATTCCAAATTTTTTTAAAACGTTCAAATCGTAGTAAGTTTGCTCTGTCTTGTTTTGCAATTCGAAGAATTCCAAAAATATATTGGCAGTATCTTTTTTAATATGATATCTCTTTAGAAGCTCCAACAGTTTAGCTTTATAGTCCATCATAGCACACTCATTATTTTTTCCAGCATAATCTCTTGTGGTAATATTATACCATTTTTTTCATTTTTTATACAAAAAGAAGATATGTTTTTTGAATAGATTTCTAAATTTTTTAATATATCTTCTATGGCTTCTATAAGATTTTGCAAGTTTAAGTCTTTTTGTTCTAATACCTTTGCTCCGCCCAAGTCTTTTATCTCCAAAGCGTTGTAATACTGATGGTTGTGAAAAGCGTATGGATATGGCACAAAAACAGCAGGAAGACCAACGCTTGCCATCTCATACACAGTGCTTGCTCCTGAGCGAGATACAGCCACATCACAAGCTTTCATAAGCTTGTAGATCTCTTTAAAAAATGGAAACACTTTCACACGTTTTAGGCTTTTAAGAGCGTTGTAAACCTCGTCAAAATGCTTATCACCAGCGATGATAACACCGTTAAAGTTTGTTTTTTGGAAAAATTCAACAGCTGTATCGTTTAGCGCTTTTGCCCCTTGAGACCCACCCATCACCAATATACAAGGGCTTTCCAATCCAAACTCTTTTTGTAGCTCTTTTTTATCGTAAAAGCTCAAAAACTCCTCTCTTAAAGGCATACCAACTCTCAAAGGATTTTTAAAAAACTTAGAGGTGTAGTAAAATGTAGTAAAAGATAAAGTCGATTTTTTTGAAAGAAGTCTGTTTGTAAGGCTTGGAATGGCATTTTGCTCATGTATGAAAAGATGTTTTCTTTTTAAAGCGCTTAAAATCCCAACCGGCAACGAAGCGTATCCGCCAAACGCCACACCTATGAAATCATCTCTAATGGCTTTGTTTAATTCGTATACAGATTTTCCCATGAGATAAAGAGATCTTAACTTATCAAAATATCCCTTACCCACAAATCCCTTTGTATCAAGAAAAATCTTCTGAGATGGTATATCTTCTTGAAGTCTCTTTTCAATGCCGTAATAAGAGCCCACATATATAGATTTTAAATTTTTTTCTCTTAAAAGCTCCAAAAAGCTAACAGCTGGGAAAAAATGTCCACCGGTTCCACCGCCAGACACTAAGAAAGTTTTTTCCATGGTTTCTTTTCTTTCCTGTAAACAGACATCACAAGACCTATAGCCAACAAGTTTGCCAGCAAATTTGAGCTTCCATAACTTATAAATGGCAGGGCTATACCTTTTGATGGTATTACATTCATAGCCATCATCATATTCCATATGGACTCTGTAGCTATATACATACCTATGCCAAACACGATAAGCTTACCAAAACTATTTTCAGCAAAATTTGATATTTTAAATATCCTATAGACAAGTCCAGCATACAAAAGAACCACAAAGAAAACCCCCAAAAACCCCCACTCTTCGCCTATTAGGGCAAGAGCATAATCTGTATCTATCTCCGGTAGATAGCCTTCTTTTTGTATACCTTCTCCTATACCAACACCTAAGAGCTTACCGTGAGCAAAAGCAAAAAGAGACTGTATTATCTGATAACCTTTTGTGTTTGCTTTGGCAAAAGGATTTAACCATGCTGCAAAACGACCTTCCACATAGTTTCCACCGGTTTTTAAAAGCAAAAAAAGAACCCCCAGCACACCAAACATAAATGTTGCCGGATACAAAACCTTAGGAGGAGCATTACCTATCCAAAGCATTATAAAAGCAATAAAAAGTAGAAAAATAGCGCTTCCTCTATCGGGCTCTAAAAATATCAGAAAAGATTGGAAAGCCACCAAAAACGAAGCAAACAAAAGCTCCTTTGTGGCGCTAACTTCACCTTTTCTACTTATGTAATAAGCTAAAAAAACAATGTTTACAATCTTTGAAAACTCTGACACTTGTAAGCTTGAACCAAAAAGCCATCTATTTACAGGCATATGTTTGGCATATTTTATTGCAAGCACCACTATGAGTAAAAAAATATTTAAAGATATAATACTATATATGGCCTTTGGGTTTTTAAGCTTTTCATAATCAAACTTAGTAATCAAAGCGGCCATAAAAAAACCCACAACACCAACGCCAAACTGAAATATAAGTTTTTTATAGGCAGAAAAGCTAAGTTTTATAAATACGCTGCCCACCAAACTTGCACTTGCTATGTTTACAAGACCTATTATATATAAAAGCAAAACACTTACAAGGATGATTTCGTCCCATTCTTTAATGTAAAACCTCATTTATCACATATTATACAGCAATTTCTCGAAGGCTACGCCATA
This sequence comes from Hydrogenobaculum sp., assembly GCF_049967395.1. Taxonomy (NCBI): domain Bacteria; kingdom Pseudomonadati; phylum Aquificota; class Aquificia; order Aquificales; family Aquificaceae; genus Hydrogenobaculum; species Hydrogenobaculum sp. The sequence continues at coordinate 26,685 of NZ_JBMFST010000015.1, forward strand.
TGTTAAAAATGGATATTGGGTAGTTTAAAATTTCAAAAATCTTGTTTTCGTCAGGGTATGTGCTTTTATGAGAGTTCCTATAATCCCTTAAAGCTATTACAGAAACAACACCGTGATATTCTAAGCACCACTCCACAACGCCAAGCCCACCGTTGTAAGCCATCAAAGATGAAGATAAGATTTCAAGCCTCGGAAGCATGGGCTCTTTTCTTGATACAGCGTTTATAAGATATTTCATGTAAGTATGCTGAGCTATTATTTGAGCTTTTATGTCCCATATGCTTGGTATCTCTTGATGTTTTAACAGCTTTTTCCAAACAAACTTCCAAGTGGATAGCTCAAACTGAGCAAAGCCTTTGCAACCAGTCTTAGAGATGCTTGCTTCATCCCAGCCAGATTCCTGATAAGACTGCGCCATCAAAAACGCCACATAGTCATCTTTGCTTTTAAAAATGGCCGGTATCTGAAGCACTTCCTCTTTGTAGAGATTTTTAACGCTTTTTAGCTTGGTTTTGTCCCACATAGTAAGCCTCCAATCTGTCAAGTCTTCTAAACACTTCCTTGAAAAACCTATCAAGCTCCCTGTGATAGTCCTCTTTTATCACAGATTTTTGCCTTAGGTTTTCTATCTCCTTTTCAAGAGTTTCAAGCTTGTTCTTGAAAAAGAACAAAAACAGTCCCACAAAAACGTTGATGAGAAACGCAGTAAGATTTAAATCTTTCATGGATTTTAATATCGCTAAAAGCCAAAAAACCTATGTCAAAGATGTCTAAAGATGTACAAAGATTTTTTTCAAAAAACGATAAATTTTGACAGATTATAGAAAAAGATATAGAACTAAAAAATAATTAAACGCTAAAAGCCTAAAATAGTTTTAAAATACTCTATAGTCCTAACAAGCCCTTCTTCCAAAGGTACTTTTGGCTCCCAGTTTAATTTGCTTTTAGCAAGGGAGATATCTGGCTGTCTTTGTTTTGGACTATAAACCCAGCACCACCTGTTATAAGTATTCGTTTCATAGGATATATTATAAAGCATGTTATATAATCAA
>NZ_JBMFST010000016.1:0-27569 GCF_049967395.1 Hydrogenobaculum sp.
AGCAAACTTTCCAGCTCATCCCATAGCTCAAAAAATTTAAAACCAATAGGCTTTTCTACCTCTATAAGAATATCAACGTCGCTATCAGGTCTAAAATCTCCCCTAACACTAGAACCAAATACTCCAAGCAAATTTACACCGTAATCTCTTCTTATCCTATCTTTATGAGGCAAAAGAACTTTTTTAATAAGCTCAACGCGGTCCAAATCCATATATATAAATTATAACAACTTCGGCTAGTTTTTAGGATTTTAGGATAAAGGTTTTTATAACGGTTATTATAGCTTCATGGATTATTATAAAAAAAGCCAAAAACGTGTAAAAAATACCAGAAGACATCTTTATGTTTGATATGAAGTAAAATCCCAACAAGATAAAAAAAGGTGTTAGTAAAATATTTAATACATCAAACAATATATCTTTTTTAACAATTCTTTTAGAAAGAGTAGAAGATGTTAGCTTGTAAATCTGTATTTTGAGGCTTTTAAAATCTACAATGTAGTCTTTTGAATTCTCTTGCGATATAACCTCACCATCTTTTGCATAAAGAATACCGTCTTTATAGTAGGCTTTTTTCATATATATGTATCTGCCGTTTTCTGATACAAACATGTTTTGAAAAGAATCTTTTGATTTGTTATCAAAATAAATGGCATATCCTTCTATGTGTTCAAAAGTCTTAGGGGGTATGGATTCTATAACCCTTTTGGCAAACTCTTCTACAAGGTAGTTTTTAGCGTAAGTGATATCTTCGTTTGTAATGAAAAATGAAAATAAAAACCCTATGGAAAGGGGTATAGCGATTACATAAAGACTTTGCCTTAATACATAAAAAGGACTTACTCCAAAGATATAAAAAGCTTGTATCTTATTTTGGCTAAAAAGCTTATAAAAAAAAGAAAACACGCTTAGCATCACACCAAGGGGCAAAAAGTATATAAAATAATAAGAAAACCAAGAGGCTAAGAAACCCAAAGCGGTAAGAATATTAACATAACTAAGCATATAAACCAAAGAAAAAGATTCTACGGAAAAAAATATAAAACATATCACCACGGTGTAAAAATATACGTTTACAAGCAAACCTTTTAGGAAAAATAAAAAAATTCTCATAAAAGAATTATTTTAGCATACAAGCTTGTCACAAGCTAATGACTGTAGTATAATAATGCTATGTTTAAGGATTTTAACTTTAGCATATACCTTGTGACGGATGATGCTTTTTTTGTGGACAGAGATGTCGTAAGAACGATAGAACAGGCGATAGAGGGTGGTGTAACAGCTGTGCAGTATAGATTTAAAAATAAGCCCTCTAGAAAGATGTACGAAGAGCTTTTGGTACTAAGAGATATCACAAAGCAAAACAAAGTAGCCCTTATAGTGAACGACAGAGTAGATTTGGCAATAGCTGTAAAAGCCGATGGAGTACATGTAGGTCAAGAGGATTTACCGCCTGATGTTTGTAAAAAGATAATACCAGAGGATATGATAGTAGGGTATTCGGTAAACAACTTAGAACAACTAAAAGACGCCATGACAATGCCAATAGATTACATAGGGTTTGGCTCCGTTTTTCATACCCAAACTAAAAAAGATTACAAATATGTAGGGCTTGAAGCCCTTTGCAAAGCCACCAACATTACATCTATACCTATTATAGCAATAGGTGGTATCACCCATTACAACCTAAAAGATGTATTAAAGTGTAAAGTAAAAGGAGTGGCGGTAGTATCTGCTATACTTGGTTTTGAAGATGTAAAAAGAGCGGCATCGGACTTTAAACAAATGTATAAAGAAAGCCTAAGCATGCAAATATGAAAATAATAGAGCTTCTTAAAAATAAAAAGGGGGTCTCTTTTGAATTTTTTCCCCCTAAAAGCCAAAAAGACAAAGAAGCTCTTTTGGAAACCGCAAGGGAGCTAAAGGTTTTTGAACCAAACTTCGTATCGGTAACCCACGGAGCGAGCGGCAATTCCACATCCCAAAAACCACCTATAGAATATACAAAAGAGACGGTGCTTGAGTTAAAAAACTCCCTTGGTTTAAACATAATGGCTCACCTTACTTGCATATCTCACACAAAAGAAGAGCTTATAAACATATTGGGCTTTTACAAAGAAAACAATATAGACAACATACTGGCTCTTAGAGGTGATATACCAAAAAACGGTGAAAAAAGAGGTTGCGCTCACGCATCAGAGCTAATAGAACTCATAACAAAATATTTTGATAACGAGTTTTGTATAGGAGTTGCAGCTTACCCGGAAGGTCATCCAGAATCTCCAAACATGGAATGGGAAATAAAATATTTTAAACAAAAGGTAGAAAAGGGAGCAAGCTTTGCCATCACACAGATGTTTTTTGACAACAGCTACTATTATGAGTTTTTGGACTTGTGCCGTAAGGCAAACATAGATATACCTATAATACCTGGGATTATGCCCATTACAAATATAAAACAGATATCTAAGTTTGCAAGCATGTGCGGTGCTACCATTCCCTCTTATATTACAGATGCATTGGAAAATCTAAGCGAGGAAGATGTTGTTAAAAAAGGTGTTGAAATAGCTATAAATCAATGCGAAGACCTCATAAAAAACGGCGTAAAGCATATTCACTTTTACACACTAAACAAATCAAAGGCTACTCTTGATATACTAAAAGCCATAAACCTATGATTTAAGCTTTTGAAAGCCTCATAGCGTTTAACACCACGCTCACCGATGAAAATCCCATAATAAGTCCGGCAAACTCTGGTTCTACATAAAGTCCATATTTTGAAAAGAGCCCAGCGGCAAACGGTATCATAACAGCGTTATAGCCAAAAGCCCAGAATAGGTTTTGTTTTACGTTTTTCATAAATTTGTCAGTTAAGTTTAGAAGATAGATTATTTTTTCAAGACCACCGTTTGATATGACAATATCTGTACTCACTTTAGCAGCATCCAAAGCTTTCGAAACAGCTATACCTACATCCGCCAACGCCATAGCCTTTGCATCGTTTATACCATCTCCCACCATACACACTATGTGGTTTTTAGCCTTTAAATCCTTTATAAGGTTTGATTTATCCACTGGACTCATAGAAGCATAATAATTTTCTATACCAAGGGCGTTTGCTATATATTTAACGTTGTTTTCGGTGTCTCCAGAACAAAGTATAACTTGCTTGTTTCTTTGTTTTAAGCTTTTAATAAAATCTTTAGCATATGGGCTTATGGCATCTTCAAGATAGAAAACACCCATAAGTTTTTCTTTCGTGCCTATACCTATAGCCTTTTTGGTTATATCTTTGCCCCAAAAAGAAACATCTGTTATATAAATATCTTCACACTTTATACCAAAACCTTCAATCTCCTCACACTTAAGATTGTCTATATCTTTATAGTCTTTGCAGTGTTCATAAAGGGCCTTTCCTATGGGATGGTTTGAAAACCTTTCAATGCTTTTTACCAAAGAGCAAACTTTTTCTTTATCATCTTCTATATCTTCTTTTACAACTTTAAAAGTGCCTTCTGTTAGAGTCCCTGTTTTATCTAACACAAAAGTATCGGCTTTGTAAAGGGTTTCTAAGGCGCTTGCGTTTTTTATAAGAATACCGTTTTTAAAAGCCATGGAAACTGCTACCATAACAGATATAGGAACTGCTATACCCATAGCGCAAGGACACGATATCACAAGGGTAGAAACAGCGTAATTTAAAGCCTCTTGGGTAGGCACACCAACGATTTTCCATACCACAAACACAAAAGAGGATATCAAGATAATAGCCTGCACAAAGTAAGAAGAGACTTTATCGGCTATTTGTTGTATGTTTGGTTTTTTTTCAAGGCTTAGGTTTGAAGCCCTTACAAGCTCGTTTATAAAAGATTTTTCAGCTATGTTTACCACAACCCCTTTTATATAACCGCTTTTTACCAAAGAACCAGATATTACACTGTCGCCTTCTTTTACAAGCACCGGCTCAAATTCACCATTTATAAAAGATGTATCGATATAAGCGCTTCCTTCTTTCACCACAATATCCAAAGACACTCTGTCTCCGGCTTTAAACAAAACAATGTCTCCCTCTTTCAAAGAGTAAGAATCTACAACCACTTCTTCAGCACCTTTTAACACCCTTGCGCTTCTTAGGTTTAAAGATGTGATGTTTTTGAGATAGGCGCTTGCTTTCTTCTTTAGCCTATACTCTATAAGCTTTCCTATCAAGACAAAAGATACCAAAAAAGTAGGTGTTTCAAAAAATGTGTTTCCTTTTAAAAGCCCAAACACCACCAAAGAACTATAAACTATGGATACAAAGCTTCCCAAAGCCACCAGTAAATCCATGTTACCAGTTTTGGCTTTTAAAGAAGCGATAGCCCCTTTGTAAAAATCTTTGGCAGTATAAAACTGCACTGCTATAGCCAAAATCATTTCTATATAATCTTTGTAAAGTATATGTGTATAGTTAAGAGCCATTATAAGAATCCCTGTTATTATGCCAAAAGCTATCTTTAGGGCTATTTCTCTTGTCTTATCAAGCTCTAAAACAGATGCCTCGTATCCTTTTGACCTTATAAAAGCCATTATATCTTCTGCTGAGATAACATCTTTATCGTATTCTATATAAAGAGTTTGCTTGATGTTGTCTAAAAGAGCCTTTTTTACACCTTTTAAAGATTCCAAATCCTCTTTTGTGAGCAAAGCACAAGAATCTGTAGAGCAATCTACTTTATCAAGGTAAAGGTTTAAAACACCGGTTTCTTCTACTACCGTTGCATCGTAGCCAAGTTCTTTTATTCTCTTAACAATATCATCTTTTGTTAAAATATTTTCATCAAAGCTCACTATAGCTCTTTCTAAAACCAAAGACACATCAACATCCTCTACGCCTTTTGTTTTTTTAAGACCTATCTGTATAGTCCTTTGACAGTTTACACAGGTCATTCCGCTTATTTTAAATACTTTCCTCATATCCACCAATCTATCAACAAATCAATGATAAATCAAGTAAAAGATTTAAATGTTAAAATAGATGTTAAAATCAATAAAAACTCTCCAACAATCTTCTGCCGTATTCACTTTTCGGGCTTTTAAAAAAGTCATCTTTTTTAGATATCTCTTGGACAACACCATCTTTTAACACCATAACCCTATCCGCTATATAATAAACTACATCTATATCGTGAGTTATAACAACCGAACTAAAGTAATCTTTCATGTTCTTAAAAGCACACAAAACATCCTTTTGTATCAAAACATCCAAAGAAGACGTTGGCTCATCGGCTATTACCAACGAAGAGCCCCTTGCCAAAGACATCGCTATCATTACCCTCTGCTTTTGCCCTCCTGAAAGCTGATGTGGGTATTTTCTCTTTAACTCCTCTACATCAAGCCCTACAAGGTTTATAGCCTTATCTATATCCATTCCGGCGCTTTCTTTTACAGCCTCTTTTACCATGATTATTTGAGAATAAACGTTAAAAAGAGGATCAAGATAATTGCCAGGGTCTTGAAATATCATAAATATATCCTTAGCACTACGCTCTATAATCCCTTGATAAGGTATAAGCCCCATTATAGCTTTTGCTATGGTTGATTTACCAGAACCAGATTCCCCCACTATAGAAAATATCTCATTTCTTTCCACATCAAAGCTCACATCTTTTAAAACATGCTTTCCTTTGAAAAATACGTTTAAGTGTTCTACTTTTAAAAGCATAAATAACATTGTAAATCAACAATCGTTGCAATACAAAACAAAATTTCCAAGATAGATTATATCATTCAAACCCATACAAATATAGAAAAATTTTAAAATGATATAATACACTTATCAAACAATCAACTTATGCTAAAATAACCCGATATGAAAGCTATTATATTGGCTGGGGGTTCTGGAACAAGGCTATACCCTACTACAGCGGTGTTAAACAAGCATCTTTTACCCATATACAACAAGCCTATGATATATTATCCGCTTTCAATGGTTATGCTTCTTGGTATAAGAGATGTGGCTATAGTGATAAATCCACAAGATTTAGAGAGTTTTAGACTTTTGTTGAAAGATGGGTCTCATATTGGCATAAATATAACATATATCATTCAGGAGAAACCAAGGGGGTTGGCAGAAGGTATTTTGCTTGCGAAAGATTTTATAAAAGACGATTACGTGCTTTATCTTTTGGGAGACAACATATTTTTTGGTCATGATTTACTGAAGGTTGTAAATTCAGCAAAAGAAAGGGTTTTAAAAGAAAACGGGGCATCTATATTTTGCTATCACGTAAAAGACCCAGAGCGCTTTGGTATAGCAGAGATATCAGAAGATGGCAAAGTGCTTTCTTTAGAGGAAAAACCAAAGCACCCAAAGTCAAATTACGCAGTAGTTGGTATGTACATATACGACAAAGATGTGGTACATATAGCAAAAGACATAAAGCCCTCTCACAGAGGAGAGCTTGAAATTACATCTGTAAACGAAGCTTATTTGAAAGCTGGCAAACTTTACGCCTATATATTGGGAAGGGGTTTTGCTTGGTTTGATACCGGGACTCACGATAGTTTTATAGAAGCGTCAGAGTTTGTATCAACAATAGAAAAGCGCACTGGACTGATGATAGGATGTATAGAGGAAATAGCCTATAAAAACGGCTGGATTGACAAAGAAAGGCTTTTAGAACTAGCCGAGCCTCTTAAAAAGACAGATTACGGAAAATACTTGATGGAGATTGCACAAGATCATGCCTTTTGAATTTGTAAAAACCGATATACCAGAGGTGATACTTATAAAGCCAAAAGTATTTGAAGATGAGAGGGGATTTTTCTTGGAAAGCTACAAAAAATCAGAGTTTGAAAAATATGGTATAAAAGATATTTTCATACAAGACAATCATTCAAAATCTGTAAAAGGTGTCTTAAGAGGACTTCACTATCAAAAAGAACCAGCTTCTCAGGGAAAGCTCGTAAGGTGTATAAGGGGAAAAATATTTGATGTGGCTGTGGATATAAGAAAAAATAGTCCTACTTACGGCAAATGGGTAGGATTTGAGCTCTCGGAAGAAAACAAGCTTATGCTTTTCATACCAAAAGGCTTTGCCCATGGGTTTTTGACTCTTTCGGAAGAAGCTGAAATCATATACAAAGTATCTGGAGCTGAGTATTCAAAAGAACACGATAGAGGCATCATATGGAATGATAAAACCATAAACATCAGATGGCCTTTAGAAGATGTGAAAGAGATTATTCTGTCTGATAAAGATAAAAGCCTACCAACTTTAGAAGAAGCAGATAACAATTTTTGTTTGGAGGATAGATTTTGAAACTACTTGTAACAGGCGGAGCTGGTTTTATAGGAAGTGAGTTTGTAAGAAAAGCCGTAGAAATAGGATATGACATAGCAGTAATAGATAAGCTAACCTACGCTGGGGATTTAGAAAGGCTAAAAGAAGTAGAAAGCAATATCGCCTTTTACAAAGCAGATATTACAAATAAAGAGTTTGTAGAGTATATATTTAAAAAAGAAAAGCCAAATATAGTAGTGCATTTTGCAGCAGAGTCTCATGTGGATAGAAGCATCTTAGATGCAAGCCCTTTTATAGAAACAAACGTAAAAGGCACACAGGTGCTTCTTGATGTAGCAAAAGATATTGGTGTTGAGAAGTTTATCAACATAGCTACAGATGAGGTATATGGAGAACTTGGAGAAGAAGGAACGTTTAGAGAAGATTCTCCCCTTGTCCCAAACTCTCCTTACTCTGTTTCAAAAGCATCTGCTGATATGCTTGGAAGAGCGTATTATAAAACCTACAAGCTACCGGTTATAACGGTTAGGCCCTCCAACAACTACGGTCCTTGGCAATATCCAGAAAAGCTTATACCTGTTGTCATTTTAAAAGCTCTAAACGATGAGAAAATCCCCGTATATGGTACTGGACAAAACGTAAGAGAGTGGCTTTTTGTTTCAGATTGTGCTGAGGCTGTGTTTGAGATTATGGAAAAAGGTAAAGTTGGTGAAATATACAACGTAGGTAGCAATCAAGAAAGAAGAAATATAGAGGTGGTAAAAACTGTATTGAAGCTTTTAAATAAACCAGAAAACCTTATAGAGTTTGTAAAAGATAGGCCAGGACATGATTTTAGATATTCTTTAGACACTACAAAGATTAAAAAAGAAATAGGGTGGGAGGCAAAAACTACCTTTGAAGAAGGTATAGAAAATACTGTAAAATGGTATTTAGACCACATAGAATGGACAAAGAAAAAGCTTAACTACCTAAAAGAGTATTGGGAAAAGGTGTATAAATGAAGTATTTGATACTTGGCAAAAACGGACAGCTAGGTCAAGCTTTTGAGAAAGTACTTAAGGATAAAGAAGTGCTTGGGTTTGACAAAGAAGATTGCGATATTTCAGATTTTGATAGATTAAAAGAAGTGTTTGAGGCTTATAGACCAGATATAGTATTAAACTGTAGCGCTTACAACTTTGTGGATAAAGCTGAAACAGATTTTCCAAACGCCTATAAAACAAACGCCTACGGGGTAAAAAACTTAGTCTATCTTTCCAAAAAATACAACGCTTACTTTATAACATACTCAACAGATTATGTGTTTGATGGGAAAAAAGAGGGCTTATACGAAGAAGAAGATACGCCAAACCCTCTCAACGAATATGGCAAAAGCAAACTCACTGGTGAAATATGGGCTTTGGAAGAGGGGTTGGAAAAATGTTTGATATTTAGGACAAGCTGGGTGTACGGAGATGGTGCTCAAAATTTTGTTTACAAGCTTTTAAACTGGGCTAAAAATAACGATACGTTAAAAATAGCTGTAGATGAGTTTTCAGTCCCAACACCCACAAGCTTTTTGGTAGAAAAAACCCTAAAGGCAATAAACAAAAATATAAGCGGTTTGTATCATCTTGTCCCAAACGGCTACGCCTCTCGTTACGAATGGGCAAAGCTCATTTTAAAGACCTACGGTATAAGAAAGACTATAATACCAGTAAGCAAAGATATATTTAACTTGCCAGCAAAAAGACCAGGTTTTTCAGCGTTAGATAGCACTAAAATACAAGAGGAGTTAAACGAAACCTTTAAAGAGTGGGATGAAGAGTTTGAGAAAATAAACGATGAAAAATGAAGTTAGACTGACAGAAGAAGAATTAAAAGCAATAAAAGAAATAGCCTTAGAAGTATTTGGAAAAGATGTAAAAGTTTGGATATTTGGAAGTAGAGCAGATTTAAACAAAAAGGGCGGAGACATAGACATTTATATTGAAACAAACAACTTGGACGGCTTAATTGATAAACAGATAAAATATTTATCAAAGTTAAAGTTAAAAATAGGTGACCAGAAGATAGACTTGGTTATAAAATCTTACGATTGTAAAGAAGATATATGCATAGAGGCAAAAACCACAGGAGTTAACATACTTTGAGCACAGAACTAAAGTATAGAAAAACTTATGAAGAAACGCAGAAACATTTTGAAAGGCTTAAAAGAGCGTTTGAAGTTTTGCAATCTAAAGGTTTATTTCCCTTAGATAGCCATAAGATAGATAGTGTCTTGAAAGATGAATTTTTGACAGCTATTTTAGACCAGATAGTTTATAGATTTTCAAAATTGCAAGAGTCTCTAGCGAAACTAATTAGAAGCTATTTATATATAAAAGGAGAAAATGTTGAAAATTTAACGATGATAGATGTTTTAAATAAAGCTGAAAAATTTAATTTGGGAATAACAAAAGAAAAATGGTTTGAATTGCGGGAACTTAGAAATATTCTGGTGCACGAATATCAAGATGAAAAAGCAAAGATTGCAGAGACTTTGAATAAAATTTGTAGTGAGATTTATCTTTTTGAGAATCTGTTAGAAAATTTAAAGTGAAATGACGCATAAACCAAAAATTATAACACTTATATGTCAAATATTAGTTAGGCATTTATATATTCACGGTATATTGAATCAATTTCATTTTATTGACCAAAAAGTGAAATATTGGTAAAATAGATGTATGAAAACAGATGAGATAAGAGAAAAATTCCTGTCTTTTTTTGAAAATAAAGGCCATACCGTTGTAAAAAGCTCTTCCATTGTTCCTAAAAACGACCCTACGCTTCTTTTTGTAAACGCTGGAATGGTGCCTTTTAAAAATGTATTCTTAGGGCTTGAAAGCTTACCTTACAAAAGAGCTGCCTCTTGTCAGAAGTGTTTTAGAGTTTCTGGTAAGCACAACGACCTAGAAAGCGTTGGAAGGACTACAAGACATCATACATTTTTTGAAATGCTTGGAAACTTTTCCTTTGGGGATTACTTTAAAAAAGAAGCCATACTATATGCATGGGAATTTGTTACAGAGGTGCTAAAACTACCAAAAGAAAAGCTATACGTAAGCGTACATCAAAAAGACGACGAGGCTTACAAACTTTGGAAAGAACTTGTAAATATCCCAGAAGAAAGAATATGGCGCCTTGGAGATGAAGATAACTTCTGGCAAATGGGAGAAACCGGACCTTGCGGATATTCATCAGAAATCTATATAGATAGAGGGGAAAAATATTCTAAAGATGAAAGATACTTAGAGATTTGGAACTTAGTTTTTATGCAATTTAACAAAAATGAATCAGGTGACATAGAACCTTTAGCCAAACCCTCTATAGACACAGGTATGGGCCTTGAAAGGATAGCTTCTGTGCTTCAGGGAAAAGACTCAAACTTTGAAATAGATATTATAATGCCCATTATAAATTTTGTAGAAGATCTTTCTTCTAAACGCTATAAAACCGATGAAGAAACCGATGTTGCTATGAGGGTAATAGCCGACCATTCAAGGGCTTGCACCGTAGCCATATCTGAAGGTATTTTACCTTCTAACGAGGGAAGAGGGTATGTTATAAGAAAAGTCTTAAGAAGAGCTGTGAGGTTTGGTTATAAGATAGGCATAAAAGAAGAGTTTTTATACAAAAGTGTAGATGTCGTGGTGGATACGCTTAAAAACGCATATCCAGAGCTTGAGATGAGCAAGGAGTTTGTTAAAAATATAATAAAATCTGAAGAATCTAGGTTTTTAGAAACATTAGAAAACTCTTTAGAACTTTTCGATAGATATGTGGCTGAAAACAAGTCAAACGTTATAAGCGGTGATTTTATCTTCAAAGCCTACGACACATACGGATTTCCTTTAGACATACTCCAAGAGATGGCTCACGAAAAAGGCATGAGCCTAGATATGGAAACCTTTTACAAGCTTTTAGAACAACAAAAAGAAGAATCGAGAAAACACTTCAAAAGCGAAGAAAAGATAGACGAAGTGTACCTTAGCATAAAAGATAAAGCAAAATCAACCTTTACAGGATACACAAGCACCGAAGAACAAGCAAAAGTCCTTTTTATAATAAAAGACGGCAAACTTACAGAAGAGTTAAAAGAACAAGAAGACGGCATAATCATTCTTGACAAAACACCTTTTTATCCAGAAAAAGGCGGTCAGATAGGAGATAGCGGAATACTTGAAAACAACGAAGCGCTCTTCATAGTAAACGATACCAAGACACCTACAGAAGGAGTCATAATCCATATAGGAAAACTTATAAAGGGAAGGTTGAGAGTAGGGGCCAATGTACTTGCAAAAATAGACAAAGAAAGAAGGGACGACATAAAAAGACATCACACATCTACACACCTTCTACACGCAGCTTTAAGAAACATGTTTGGAGAATCAGTAAGGCAGGCTGGTTCTTACGTTGGAGATGAATTTTTAAGGTTTGATTTTACATTTTACAGAAGTCTAAAACCAGAAGAGTTAGAAGCTTTGGAAGCAATGATAAACGAAGAAATTATGAAAAATGAAGAAGTATCTGTAAAAGAGCTTCCATACCAAGAAGCCATAAAAACTGGAGCCATGGCAATATTTGAAGAAAAATACGGAGATATAGTAAGAGTAATAAGCGCCGGTGATTTTTCTAAAGAGCTTTGCGGTGGAACTCACGTAAAAAGAACCGGTGATATAGGTTATTTTAAAATAATATCAGAGTCGTCCGTAGGAGCAGGTATAAGGCGCATAATAGCAAAAGCCGGCAGAAAAGCTGTAAGAGAAGCCTATGAAGATAGTAAGCTTTTAAAAGCCATATACCAAGAAATAGGTGCCAACAAGCAAAACCTTTTAGAAAGAATAACAGCTTTAAAAGAAGAACTAAAAGAAAAAGACAATCAAATTCAAACGTTAAAATCAAAATTGGTAAGATTAGAAGCCAAATCCTCCATAAATCTAGAACAAATAAACGATATCAAGCTATACTGGGGTATATTAGAAGAAGCATCTTTAGACAACCTTAGAGAGATAGCAGACTCCTACAGACAACATCCAAACACCGTGGTATTTTTAGTTTCTAAAAGCCCAAAAAAGAGCATACTCATAGCTAGGTCCAAAGATTTACACTACGATATGAAAGCTATTATAAAAGATGTAGCAAAGCCAATGCAGGGCTCTGGTGGTGGTAGAGAAGATTTAGCCCAAGGTGGTATCCAAGATATAGGACAATTTAAAAATGCCTTGGATCTACTAAAAAGCCTTTTAAACAAAAAATAGTATCAGAAAGCTCAAGAATTATAGAGTTTTGAAGATTTTTATAAAAATAATACTTATATAAGCCCTCCCAAAAGGGAGGGATATGCTTATCAGTGTAAGCCCATTTTATCGAGCAGCCTACCTCTATAAAGGTATATCACTATACCAAAGAATATAAGGAAAGCTATTGTAACTACGCCCATTTCAAAGCGCCTTGTTTGTTCAGCCGGTGTGGGTGTATTTACAGCTCTTAGGTAAGCCACAACTTCAGCAGCTTCTTTTGGTTGACCTTGTAATATAGCAGGCATAGCTGTACCTGGAATTATCTTGCCTGGTTCTTGTACCCAATTAAACAAGTACTCTGGGCCCCTTGCAAGATACATAGTAGACAAGTCTGGCGGGACTTTACCAAACTGGCTTTTAAGGGTATGAAGCTCGGATGAGAAAGCTGCAGCATAAACATCTTGTGGTAGATACATTGCAAAGCCTTTTGTCTTTTGATGGAAAGGAGCCAAAAGACTATCAGAGGGTATAGGTTTTGCAAATTCTTTTATTATGCGAGGAAAATTTGGATCAGATTTTACAGACAACGGATACACACCGTCGTATCTCAAAGAATGACAAGCGGCGCATTGTTGAGTAACTATCTGACGGCCAGCAGCTATTATTTGAGGATTGTCGCTGTAAATCATGGCTCTATATTTTGCTGGCAGTGGATACTCTTGCTCTTGTACAAAAGGATTCTTCACCCATATGATAAAGAAAAAGCCCACTACAAAAACAGTGAAGAATATAGTCTTTAGGATATTACCTACGCTCATTGTTCACCCCCTTTAGCTTTTGAATAACCAAGCTCTATGAAAGATATGATAGGTAGCGCTATAAAGAATGAGAAAAGTAAAGCGGTAAAGAATAAACCGACTTTAGCTACTTGAGGCGTAGCCTGAAGTGTACCTATTATAGTAAGGCCAGCACCAGCAAATATAAACACAATATACATTATAAAGAATAAAGGTCTTCTTCTAGCGCTTCTTATAGGAGAAAAATCTAACCAAGGTAAAAGAAGTAGAAGGGCTAAAACTAAATTGAATGTAACAAAACCTATAAACTTATTGGGTATTGACCTAAAGATAGCGTAATAGCCCTTTAGGTACCACTCCGGTGCTATTTCTGCTGGAGTTTGTAGAGGGTTAGCTGGCTCCCAGTTTGTGGCTGGTAAAAATTCTTTCATGTAGAAGAATACGAAGAAGAAAAATAGAGCAAGGTAAAACATTGCTATAGCGCCTTCTTTTAAAGTGACATAAGGATGGAAAGGTACACCTTCTTTCTTCTTGTCGTAGGGTTTGCCATCTGGATTTGATATACCAGCAGCTCTAACCAAAAATAGGTGTATGCTAACTACACCAAGAAGTATAAGGGGAAGTATCAACACGTGAAGTGCAAAAAACCTACCTAAGGCTAAGTTTCCAAGGGTGTATCCACCTCTCATAAGAAGAGATATGGTTTCACCTATTACGCCCGGAATAGCACCTGGTATTTCAACGGTAACCTCTGTTGCCCAGTAAGATAACTGTCCCCATGGTAAAACGTAACCAGTAAGAGCTGTAAGAAGCAATAAGAAGTATATTATGAATCCCATTACCCATACCAGTTCTCTAGGTTTCTTATAAGCGTTGTAGTAAATACCGGTAAACATGTGAAGATAAACAACCGCTAAGAAAAAGTTTGCTCCAGCAGCGTGGATACTCCTAAACAGCCATCCGTATGGTATAACTTTCCATATAAAAAGAGCGGCACTATCAAATGCAAGCGTATCGTAGGGTTTGTAGTACATCAAAAGTATCATTCCAGATACTATTTGCACTGTAAAAGCAATTATCGCCAATACACCAAAAGCGTAAGGAAAAGTCAGATTTTTGGGGACTTTGTAGTCCACCATCTGTTCTTGGAAGATCTGACCTAAATGGGTTCTCTCTTCAATATAATTTGCAAGCTTACCAAGCATAAGTTAACCTCCTCTCTTATTATGCGTAAGGGTTCCAAAACTTCTTAACAAAACCTGGGGTGCCTATCTCAAGCGTATTGCCGTTTAGAGCTTGTGGTGGTACGCCAAGGGGTAAAGGCGCAGGACCAGATATGTTGTCTCCCCAAGGAGTGTATATGCTACCATGGCACGGACAGTGGAACACTGGAATATTCGAAGGATTCATAGAAGAATCCCCATCTGGTTTCCATAGAGGAATACACCCAAGGTGAGTACATTTTCCTATGATAGCGTAAACGTTGTGGTTGCCAAGTATATCCCTGTTGTGGTTTTTATACTTGTCGTTTTTTTCTGGACCATTCCAGTTAAAGGGTGTTGGCAACATCATAACAAACACTGGAAAACCCTTCCAGGATGTGACCCTTACATCCATTGGTTTCAACTGAGAGACGTCGTAATCTACTTTTGACTGAAGTGCTGCCGCTGCACTTGGTCCTAAGCTTTTTAGAATAGGATAGGCAGCTCCAACAGCAGCCACTGCACCAAAAGCACCTACAACATATTGCATAAAATCGCGTCTTGATGCTTCCATAAGTACCTCCTATCAATCTAAAATTAACAGTATACCACAAAACATACAATTTTTAAATATAACTCATATTAGAATTTCCTTATATAAAGAATTTCTTATAATCATTAAAGCTAAAGTTATAACATCAATTACTTTTTTTTATAAATTTATTATGCTATGAAAGGTATATTGGAAAAGCTTTTAGGAAAGCAAAAAGAAGAAAACCCAAAAACTAAGTCTCAGTCAATATACATAAAGGACATAGAAATTACACCTGGATACTTAGAGCAAGACAAGGATGCACGTATAGAAGAATACTGGGTGGAGACAATGGCCGCCTCCGAAGATGGTTATTGGTTTTTAGCAGGTAGAAGACACGGACTTTTTAGCCTATACAAATACAACGGCGCTTTAGTAAGACTTCCAGCAAGACCACCTTCTCAAGCGGTAGTTAACATCGTATTTAGAGATAGGTTTCTCGCAATATCGAGCCCACCTTACGTTTCAGTGCATGAAATGGTAGACCCGTACAACCCGAAGTCTTGGAAAAGCATAAAACTTACCCAAGAGGGTTTAAGACCAGCCGGAGGTTTAGATATAGGCAACGGTCTTCTCATATACGGAGCTATATCAAATCAGGTGGTAATAGTAGAACTTGATTTTGACAAAGGTGTCATAGAACCAAAAAATATAATAAGGCTTCAAGATTTTGATCAAATAAAATTTATAAAAATCCTAAGAAATAGAAACATCGTTATCTCTGGCCCAAGAAAAACGGTTGTTATAGACGTAAGTGGAAGCGTTTTACAAGAATTAAACATTCCCTCTTCTTGTGCTACTTTTAAAGATGATATCTTGTACTTAGCAGGCAAAGATTTGATAGGCTACAACGTAGATACAAAAACAGAGGTTTTTAGATATCCACTCTCTTGCAATCCAAGCGATATAGACGTATATGAACATATAGCGCTTATAGCCGATAAGGAAGAAAACAAACTAACATTTTTTGATACGAAACTCAGCCAAGAGATGGGAGTGTTGGAAGATGGCGGATACTCCGTAGTAAAAGTATCCCCAGACGGTTCTATATATACCTCTTTCGTAGATAAAGAAAACAAACTTTACTATCTTAAAAAGTTTGATACAAACTTACTTGACCTATACTATCCAAAAGAACGCCAAGAAGCTATAAGAAAAAATGCCCAAAGGCTTTACAGGGACTTTAAAAAAAGGTTAAACAACAACGAAACAGAAGACATCCCTGAGTTAAAAGAGCTTAAGACTTTGATGTCTTATCCTTTTAAAGATATAAGAGAACTTATAGAAAAAGCCGAAGAAGAGCTTTACCAAAAAATCATAGAGTTAAAGTTTGAGGCTTTTAAAAGCCAAATATCAAATATAAACGCAAAAATTTACGAAGAACTTCAAGAGTTTGGCAGAAATTTAGACGAAAGATACCAAGAGGCTTTTGAAAAACTTCAAAAAGAAGCTTTAGAATCTCTTAAAAACCTTATAGAAAAACATATTAAAGAAGTAGAGCAGGCAATATCAACAAACTCTATAGCAAGTCAAATAGAAGCGGAGTCTTTGGAAGAGGTAAAAAAAGCAAGAGAGGTTTTCTTAAGTTTACCAAGAGATATACAATCGGAGGCTTTTGATAGGTTAAACAAGCTAATACAGAGGTTTATAATAAGCAGAAGGTTAGAAAAGTACAAGATTGAAATAGACAAAAATACGATAAACATAGCGGATGTAAAGGTAGAGATACCTCAAAATGTAAGAAAAAAGTTAAAGTGGCAATTAAAGTTAGAAGAAAAACTCGTTATAGAACAAAAACTTTATTCCAAGGTATCTTTTGTAAGAGAAGACGGCATCACTAGAGAACCAAAAAGATACAACAACTACCTTACCATAGATGAGATGAGGCATAAACCAAAATGGATAGCAAGATATCTATCGAAATTAAATGGACTGTTTGGTTATCAGGATAGCATGAGCTTAAATCCTACTGTGAGCTTTGAAGATACGCCTTGGTTTGTGCAAAATTTAGCAATGCTATCAAAAGCCCTAAACGAGCAACTAAGATACAACGAAGGAATAGTAATCATAGAGGGAGATGCTGGCGTTGGTAAAAACTTTCTTATAGAAGTTTACAGTGCCCTTACCAAAAGACCACTTTTTATCATACCTTGCCATTCAAAAATGGAGAAAGAAGATATAACCTTTGTATACGAATATGACCCTAAAGTAGGCACCAAAAGGACAAAATCAAACCTTATAAAAGCTTTGGAAACTCCAAACGCTATAATATTTTTTGATGAGATAAACACGCTTCCTACGTCCCTTGTAAAAGTCTTTAATCCTCTTTTTGACTATAGAAGATACATGTATCTTTCTTACGATAGCATAGTAAAAGCCGAAAAAAATGTGCTATTTGTGGGTGCTATGAACCCTCAAAATTATTTGGGAGTATCAGAACTTCCCCAAGACATAAAATCAAGGGCGGATATTCTTTACATAGATTACCCACCTTTTGAAGACGAGAAAGGTTTTTACTATCCAGACGAAGCCCTTATACTAAAAGATTATGTAACGGGATTTGAAGGTCTTACAAAAGAAGATTTTATATACCTATGGTACGACAAAATAAACGGTATAAACCATGACAAAGCAATAAACGTATCTGAAATCACCATAAGAAATCTTTACAAAATTTTTGAGCTTTTAAAAATAGCATCCTCCATTAGAAGAGCTTACAGAGATTACCAATCCGGGCAATCTGAAGAAGCCATAGATTTTGTCTTTTCTATGAGAGATACCATAAGATGCGCCAGAAAGCTAAACGAAAGCGACAACGTAAAAGAGGTGGTAAAATCCACTATATTGCCGAAAGTTTCAAATCTCTTTGAGAGAAAAAGCGTAGAAACGCTGATAGATGATGCTTAACAAAACATCATTGACAATTTTAAAAGTCGGTTTAGCTTATTTACGATGCTAAGCAAAGCTTACACGTTGGAAAAGAATAAAGCAGGCAACATATCAATAGAAGATGCCATAAAAAGGATAGATATAGTAAAAGAAATATCTTCTTATATAGAACTAAAAAGAAGCGGTAGCAACTATTTGGGAAAATGTCCTTTTCACGATGACTCAACGCCTTCTTTATCGGTATCAGAACAAAAGCAAATTTGGAAGTGCTTTGGGTGTGGTAAAGGTGGAGATGTAGTAAAATTTGTATCTTTATACGAAAATATAACCTATATGGAAGCTCTTTCAAAGTTAGCCATCAAATACAACTTACCCATAAACATAAAAAATGAAGAAAAAAACAACAAGATTTACGAAGTGATGAGTTTAGTATCTGACTTTTACCACGAAGAACTGACAAAAAGCCCAAAGGCCATGCAATACCTTCAAAAAAGAGAGATAAACCCAAAAACGGTAGAAGCCTACGGGATAGGTTATTCACCAAATCATTACAAAGTCGTAGAATTTTTGCAAAATACATCAGAGTATTATCTTGAGCTTTATAAAAGCACACAAAACCTGCACCAATCTTCAAAGAGCATAAGAGATATATTTGAAGGAAGGCTTGTAATACCTATAAGAAACACATCTTCAAACGTTGTGGGATTCGGCGGTAGGATTTTATACGAAGATAAATCTGCCATAAAGTATTTGAACTCACCAGACTCTTCTATATTTAAGAAATCACAGCTTCTATTTGGCATAGATATAGCCCTTCCCTACATAAAAGAAAAGGAAGAGGTGATATTGGTAGAAGGTTATTTTGACGTTATAAGACTTTATCAAATAGGCGTAAGAAACGTGGTAGCCCCACTTGGGACAGCCTTTACCCAGGAGCACGCAAAGATCTTATCAAAATATGCCAAGACCTCGTATATAATGTTTGACAACGACAACGCAGGAAAAAACGCAAGCTTAAGAGCCGCCAAACATCTAATAGCCAAAGGTATAAAGGTTTTTTACGTAGAGATAAAAGATGCTAAAGACCCAGACGAATTTGGTATGAAGTTTGGAAAAGACGGCGTCTTGGAGCTTTTAAAAGCATCAAAAAATATAATAGATTTAAATATAGAGTCAAAAAATATAGACATAGCCTTAGAGTTGGCTTCTTACCTTAAAGGGCCAGAAGACATATTCCAATACACTCAAAAGCTTTTAGGGATAGGATTGCCAAAACATGTAATAGATCAATACGTTGGTAAAAAAAGTTTTGTAGAAAACAAAGATCAAACAGATAGCTCTTGCGAAAAGATACCTATGAAAGATAGGATACTGTTAAAAGCCTTAAAAGAGTGCAATATAGACATAAACCCTTTGGATATAGAATGGCTTGATAAAAACTCCATAATAATAGCAGAAAAGATAAAGTATCAACAAGAACTAAGCGATGAAGAGTTAAAATTGCTTGAATCCGTTAACCTTCCAAAAGATGCCCTTGAAAAATATCTATCAAAGACTATCAAAGAGCAAAGCGTCGTTACCAAAGACGAACTTATGAACATTAAGAATACCCTTAGTAGAAAATCTTATGTAAAAAAGTATCATTTTTCTCATGGTAAAATTTAAATTTTGTTTATATTTTAAATAGCTTAGTGTTGAAGGAGGTTGTATGGGAAAAGCCAAAGGCAAAGACCAACTTTTAGAAATCGGCAAAGAAAAAGGCTACGTAACCTACGACGACATAAACGAGTATGTCAGTGAGGACTTGGTAGAATCGGACGAGTTGGAGTCTTTGTTTGATATCTTGTCCGAAAAAGGTATACAGATTTTAGAAGACGAGACAGAAGCCGCTATACACCACGAAGCTGACGAGGAAATTCTAGAAGAAGACGACGAGATGATAGTATCTGCCAGCATAGTAGAGGCAGATCTGAAAAACAACGATTCCGTAAGATACTATCTAAAAGAGATGGGCAAGATAGCTCTTCTTGGAAGAGCAGATGAAATAGAACATGCAAAATACATAGAGATGGGCAGAAAGCAACTAAGGAGAGGATTACTAAGGACATCTTTCTTGGTGGATATGGTGCTAAGGTATTGGGCAAAAGTCTGCGATGGAAAGATGAGATCTCAAGAGATACTTGATATGCAGGAAGAACATACAGACTACGATGAGTACGAAGAAGCAGAACACGTGGATTCTGTGTTTATAGAAAAAGGTATAGAGCTTGCCAAAAAATATAAAACAGTAATAGAAAAAAGGACGTTATTTTTAACCTACAAAGACAAAAAAACAAAAGCAGAGTACTTAAAGGCTCATGCAGAGATGAATAAAACGTTGAAAAGTATAAACATTAAGTTTTCAAGATACGAAAAAATAGCCGATGAGTTTATAAAGCTATGCAAAGATTACAAGAGCAAATTAAACTCTTTATCGATACAAAAAAGAAGGTTTGAAGCTATACATCCAAATGTTGAAGAGCTGTTGTCTTACTATGATAGAAACAAAGAGCTTTTAAACAAAATAGAAAAACATATGCCTTTTCATACTTTTGAGATAAGCAGGTCAAACTACTTAGCTCTTCAAAGGGAAATAGAGGACATAGAAAGACGTTTGGGAGTCTTACCAGAAGAGCTTAACAAAATTATAAACATTATAGAGCAAGGAAGAAAACGCGTAAAAGAGTCAAAAGATATAATGGTAAAATCAAACCTAAGACTCGTAGTGTCTATAGCTAAAAAGTACATAAACAGAGGTCTTCATTTCTTAGATCTTATACAAGAAGGCAACATGGGACTTATGAAAGCTGTTGATAAATACGACTACAAAAAAGGTTTTAAATTCTCTACATATGCCACATGGTGGATAAAGCAAGCTATCACAAGAGCTATAGCAGATCAAGCAAAAACTATACGCATACCAGTACATATGATAGAAACTATCAACAAAATTTCTAAAGTATCCAAAAAACTATTCCAAGAGTATGGCAGAGAACCATCTCCCGAAGAAATAGCGAAAGCTATAAACATGTCCCCAGAGAAAGTAAGGAAAATACTGAAGTCTATTCAAGAGCCTATATCCCTTGAAACACCTATAGGAGATGACGAAGATACACACCTTAAAGATTTCATAGAAGACTCAAGCATATCAAACCCAGAGGAAGCTACGGCCAGAAGACTTCTAAGAGAACAGATAGAAAAGATTATCAATACACTTTCAGATAAAGAAAGAGAAGTAATTATGTATAGGTTTGGTCTGGTAGACGGCATAGAGCACACGTTGGAGCAAGTAGGAGCTATGTTTAACCTTACAAGAGAACGCATAAGACAAATAGAATCAAAAGCTATAAGAAAGATAAGACACCCAAGCAGAGCAAAGTATTTAAAAGATTTTGAAATAATATGATGTTTAAAACAGCAATACTGCTTGGTATTTTATCAGGCATATTTTTAGCTGTAGGTTATATGATAGGAGGCCAGACTGGCCTTCTTTTCGCACTTATTTTTTCGGCTTTTACAAACTTTATAAGCTATTATTATTCAGATTCCATAATACTTTCTATGTATGGAGCAAAAGAACTAACCCCTCAAGAAGCACCCACTCTTTTTAACATAGTAAAGAAGTTAACCCAAAGGGCAAATTTACCAATGCCAAGGTTATACATAATAGATATGGATCAACCAAACGCCTTTGCTACCGGAAGAGATGAACATCATAGCGCTGTGGTAGTCACTACAGGACTTTTAAGACTTTTAAACGAAGATGAAATAATGGGCGTTTTAGCTCACGAGCTTTCTCACATAAAAAATAGAGACATACTTATAGCAACAATAGCAGCCACTATAGCTGGTGCTATAAGCGCCCTCGTAAATATTTTTCAATTTAGCCTTATGTTTGGCATAGGACAAGACAGAGACAGGAATTCAAACCCTATAGTAGCTTTGCTTCTTATTATCATAACTCCAATCATAGCTTCCATAATACAGTTTGCGATATCAAGATCAAGGGAGTTTGCTGCGGATGCTACGGGAGCCCGTATATGCGGATGCCCGCTTTCTTTGGCAAAAGCCTTAAAGAAGATACACGATTATGTGGAAAGAGTGCCAGTAGAAGTAAATCAAGGCACAGCGGCGTTATTTATAGAAAATCCAATGGGAAGCATAGGACAGCTTTTTTCTACCCATCCACCCACAGAGGAACGAATAAAAAGACTTGTTGACATAGCAAAAGAAATGGGACAAATTTAAAAAAGGAGTATGTTATGGCAAAACTTATCGTAAATAAAAAAGTCATAGGAAACTTTGACGTAGGAACAAAATTTCAGGATATTCACGATCTTATAGAAAAAGCGGGTGTTGAGTTTGGCTGTACCGATGGCCAATGTGGAGTTTGTGTAGCCACAGTATTACGAGGGCTTGAGGCTTTAAATGAAGTATCTGAAAAAGAATCAGATACTCTATGGCGCATAGGAGAATATGATGAAGATAGAAGGCTTACCTGTCAACTTGAAATAGTAAAAGACACAGATGTCATAGAGCTTCAAACAGATTAAAATGCAAGGCTATGTAGAAGATGGTATTCTAGATTTAGCAAAAAATCTAAGGTTTATACCCATAAAAGAAGACCAAGACACGCTAACGATAGAGGTATCTGCCAATCAAGATATAGCTTTTATAAAAAATATACTTTATTTTTATTTAGACAAGAAGATAAAAACTGAGGTTTTAAACGAAGAAGAGTTTTTAGAGCGTTGGAACAACTTCTTATCCCAGTCTTTCCAAACGTTAGAAGACCAAAATGTGAAACTTGAGTTTGAAACTATAGATATTTCAAAAGATGAGCTTGAAAGCCCAGCTATTATATTTGTAAACAACATTTTATTAAAAGCTATAAAAACAGGAGCCTCGGATATACATATAGAACCCTATGAAAAAAACGTTTTGGTGAGAATGAGAATAGACGGCAAGTTGGTAGTGGTGGAAGAACTTACCAACGGCTTTTATCAGAGCGTACTTTCCCGTATAAAGGTTATAGCAAATATGAACGTAGCCGAAAAAAGATTGCCTCAAGATGCAAGATTTAGAATAAAGATTTCAAAAAAAGAGATAGATATAAGGGTATCTACCATACCCTCCTTGTTTGGGGAAAGGGTAGTACTTAGAATATTAGACCAATCAAATACACCTCTTGATTTGGAAGAGCTCGGGCTTTCAAAAGAAGATTATGAAACTGTATTAAACATACTTTCAAGACCATATGGCATAATACTTGTGACAGGCCCCACTGGAAGCGGTAAATCCACTAGTTTATACGCTTTTTTAAAAAGATTAAAAAGCCCATCAAAAAATATAATAACCATAGAAGACCCAGTAGAGTATCAAATAGAAGGCATATCACAAATTCAAGTAAACCCAAAGGTGGGACTTACGTTTGCATCAGGGCTTAGGTCTATATTAAGACAAGACCCAGATATCATTATGATAGGAGAAATAAGGGACAAAGAAACCGCTGAAATAGCTATCCAAGCAGCCCTCACTGGACACCTGGTGCTTTCTACGCTTCATACCCAAAACGCTTTATCAAGCATCACGAGACTTTTTGATATAGGGATAGAGCCTTTTCTAATAGCCTCTTCTGTGGAAGGACTTATAGCCCAAAGGCTTGTAAGAAAGATATGCCCTTATTGTAAAACCTCTTACAAACCCTCTTTTGTAGAGATTAAGGAGCTGGGCTTAAAAGAAGGAGATTATACCTTTTACAAGGGGCTTGGTTGCGAACACTGTATGCAATCTGGCTATAAAGGTCGCATTGGGCTTTTTGAAGTAATAAACGTAGACGACAAGCTAAAGAGTTTGATATCTCAAAATCCTTCTTGGGAGTATATTAAAAGCCATATACAATACAAAAGCCTTTTGGACGACGGCATAGAAAAAATATTAAACGGTATAACCACCACAGAGGAAGTGCTTCAAGTATGCAAGATTGAGGAAAACCAATGAACATACTAATTGGTATCACCGGCGGAATAGCCTGCTACAAAACGTTGGAGCTTATTAGGCTTTTAAAAAAGAAAAACCACAACGTAAAAACCATTATGACAAACTTTGCACAAGAGTTTATAAGCCCTATGATAGTAAAAACCTTGTCCCAAGATGAAGTGTATACGGACTCAAACTGGAAAGAAAAGCCCCTTTGTCATATAGATTTAGCAAGGTGGGCAGATGTATTTGTAATAGCCCCTTGTACTATAAATACGCTTTCAAAGCTAAGATACGGCATAGCCGACAATTTGCTTACCACAACAGCTCTTGCTTATAAAGGTTACATACTTTTGGCTCTCTCGGCAAACACGGTAATGTATGAAAAAGATATTACCAAAGAGCACATAGACAACATAAAAAACTACAACTTTAAAATAATAGAACCAATATATGGGCTTCTTGCATGCAACGAAGAGGGTATAGGCAAAATGGTAGAACCAGAAGAACTTTTGTTTTACATATACAGCGCCAACGAGGAACCTATTTTTAAAAACAAAAACGCTTTAGTGATAGGAGGGGCTACAAAAGAGTATATAGATGATGTTAGGTTTATATCAAATGGCTCTTCTGGTAAAATGGCAAGATACCTTACCATGGCATTAAAATCCTTAGGAGCTAAAGCAGACTTTTTGGATGTATCAAACATGGATGTTGAAAAAGCCTACCAAAAAATATTGGAAATATTTGACAAATACGATATTGTTGTAATGAACGCCGCTATCTCAGACTACAAAGCATATTCAAAACACAGCGGAAAAATCAAAAAAACTCAAGATAAAATTGTTTTGGAGCTTTTAAAAACAAAGGATATATTAAAAGAGCTGGGTTCTATGAAAAAACCCCATCAGAAGCTTATAGGTTTTGCTCTAGAAGAAAAAGACCACCTTATAGAAAATGCCAAGTCAAAGCTAATAAGCAAAAATTTAGACGCCATAGTGGCAAACCCTATATCCGTGATGGGCGCTGATGAGTTTGAGGGATATGTAATTACTAAATATGACGTTAAAAGCCTACCAAAAATGCCAAAAGATGTTGCCAGCGTAGAGATTTTAAAAGCTTTAAAAGATATTTTATGATGATTTTTATCCTTTTATTGTAAAAATGTTTTGTTATATTTATACTTTTGTGAGGTGAGTTTATGGAGACAGTGGATACTAGAGGGTTGTTTTGTCCATTACCTCTTACGTTGGTATCGAGAAAGCTAAAGGAAATACCTGTGGGCGAAAAGCTCATGGTCATGGCAGACGATAAAGCCTTCAAAAAAGACATAGAAATATGGGCTTTTGAGTCTGGAAACAAACTAATAGATTTTAAAGAAGAAAACGGGTATTATGTAGCAATAGTAGAACGTGGCAAAGGCTTTAAAGGAGAAAAACTAATAGATAAAGTCAAATTTATAGCCCTTGGCGTTAAGCTTCATGCAATCAAGCATTTTCTCGATATAATGCCTTTTGGTAAGCCAAAATATCTAATAACCTTTGTATCTGTGTCAGAGGGTGTTAGAGCAGACAAATTTTTGCAAGAAAAGAACATGAACTCCTACGTGAAGTTACCAGTGCCAAAAGAGATATATCCACACTGCGGTATTGTCTTTGGCTTTTCATCAAAGGAAAAGGCTTTTGAGACTTACAACTTTTTAAAACAAAACAAATTTGCGGTAGAAGACGTTTTTGCCATAGAAAAGGGCGAGTATCCAAAACTCACTTAGAAATATTGGTAAAGGATTTTATCAAAAGCCATTGGCTTTAATTTTGTTTTGTCAATTTCACTTGACATTTTATAGTTAAAAGTGTATTTTGTAAACTAGAATGGACATTAAAGTATCATGCAATGGTAAACCAGTGGGAAATCTGTTTGAGGGAAAAGATAAAGAATACGTATTTGAATATTTAGCATACGAAAAGCCAGACAAACATAATATTTATCAAAACAGTGTCTCAATCTCTATGCCTTTTTCTCAACGGATACATATAAGTAAGTTTTATCTTCATCCATTTTTCGATAGCTTCCTGCCAGAAGGCTATCTATTTGAAGTCTTGAAGAGCTTAATAAATAAAAGAGAGGGAAAAATAGATGATTTTATCCTATTGCGCTATCTTGCACCGGGAATAGAGGGAAGGGTAACCTTTGGCGGAGAGACTTCTTCAGCACCCACAAGCATAAACCTTGAGGATATTCTGACAAACGATACATGGGATACTTTCAAAGAGCTTTTATCGATGTTTCTTAATAAAAACGCCGTATCCGGAGTTCAGCCAAAAACAATTGCAGTAATTAAAGATAAAACTAGTTTGGATTTTAAAGAGTTTATAGTAAAAACTTTCGGAGATGAATATCCTAACCTTGTAGAAAACGAATACTTTTGTATGAAAGCGGTAGAAAGAACCGGCGTAAAGATACCTAAGATTTACATTTCAGAAAATAAAAAATTTTTGGTGATTGAAAAATTTATTTACAATGAAAATGGTTATTTAGGCTTTGAAGAAATCGGTTCAATTTTGGGAAGAAGAAGACATGATAAGTACGAAGGTAGCTATGAGCAAATAGCCAAAACAATAAAGAGGTTTTCCACAAACGTTGCAGAAGACCTTAAATCGTATTATAAAATGATCGTTATGAACTTTCTTATTAAAAATGGCGATGCCCACAACAAAAATTTTGGACTTCTCTATTCAAAAGATATATCCCATATTTGGCTTGCCCCAGCCTACGATGTTGTATGCACAAGCGTATATATAAAAAAAGATCAACCAGCTTTATTTCTAGGAGGAACTAAAAAGTGGGTAAGCAAAAAGGAACTTGTAGAATTTGGATTGAAATACTGTGCTCTAGAAGAGGAGGACGCAAAAGAAATATTTGATAATTGTAAAGAAGCACTAATAGAAACTATTAACGATGTTAAAAACTATATGAAACAAAATCCAAACTTTCAAGAAATTGGAAATAGGCTTATAAAAGAGTGGGAAGAATCTTTAGATAAACCATGAGGTGTTTGAAATGGACTATGAAAGACTAGGCAAGTTTATAAAAAAGAAAAGGAAAGAAAAAGGATGGACCCAAGAAGAGTTTGCTAATATAACAGGATTAAGCAGACAAACTCTCAGCAAAATAGAAAGTGGGGTAGTAGCAAGAATCACCATAATTCATATGGAAACCATTTTAAGGCACTTAGGTTACGATATCTGTATAGTCCCCCACAATATTTTTGGGAAAGAAGAGCCTTTTATGTGCAAAGAAGACTTAGAATGGGATGAGTATTAAGCCAAATTAATTATTGCTTCAGAAAGATATAAATTTGAAATTCACATATAAAAGTAAATACTCATCATGTTATAATGAAATTTATGAAATTTCAAAACTACACCAATATTAAGATTCTAATTAATACTTCTTTAGTATTTTTAATAATATTTGGTTTATGGGTTAGCTTACACTATGTACTCTATTCATGGGGC
>NZ_JBMFST010000017.1:0-26170 GCF_049967395.1 Hydrogenobaculum sp.
TTGATGGCTTCTTTTTCTTTCTCAAGTTTTTCGTTCTCTTTTTTGATAAACTCCATGTACTTGGATGCTTCTCTTTCGGCTAGTTCTTTTGAATACTCTAGCTGTCTTTTAGCCTCTTCTAATATGGCATCTGCTTGTCTTTTAGCCTCTTCTAAGAGTATCTTTGACTCTTCGGATGTGCTTGGCACATTCACCATTTGCTTTTCGCTTAGCTTTTTAAAAGCTAAAAACCCAAAACCAGCTAACGCTAACACTAAAATTGATAGGATACCTATAACGACAGTTTCCATTGGTAATTACCTCCTTCTATTACATAATTCTCAGAAATGATTTTGTTAAGCTTTACATCAAAAGGGTCTTTTTCTATAGAATCGACAATTTGAAAATCGTAGCATACACCTATAGAAAAAATGTTTTTGTTCGCTGACAAAAATCTATCGTAGAAACCCTTACCAAAACCTATGCGGTAAAGATGTTTATCAAAGCAAACACCGGGTACCAAACAAAGATCTATATTCGTTTTCTGGCATTCCGCTGGCTCTAAAGTGTTGTAAACAGATTTTATGAAAGGGCCTTTGTAAAGACATGGCACAAGCGTATTATCAACAATTTTTGGTACAGAAACAACTTTCCCTTCATATATGCTCATATCAACAAGCGGATTTACTTCTTTCCTTATGGGAATATAAGCCATCACAGACTTAGCCCTTTTAAAATCTTTATCTTGTGAAAGGTTCTTTGCTATCTCTAAGGAAGCGTTGTATACTTCTTCCTCAGAGAGCATATCGCGCCTTTTTAAAAAAATACTTCGCAATTCTTTTTTTGACATATACCTCCATAATCAGGAGGCAAAAGAAGAAAGACAAGAAGGATTTATACCCACCCTACCGTCGTGCAAACATACATGCGGGCCTCCTATTTTTAGGTGGGTGCCCTGTCAAAGGGTCTACAGCGAGACGCCTCTGAACTTCCGAGCTCCCTAATAGCTCACATGTAGGCCCCAAAAATATCTTCACACTAACGAGTAGGGCAGGCCTTTATTTAAACTAAGCAAATCTAAGCTCTACACCCTCTTCTTTAAGGCGTTCTAACAGTTTCTCTATTAGAACGTTTACTTCTTCATCTTCTAAACTTCTATCAAGGGCTCTTAAGCTAAGTCTTAAACCTACGCTCTTCTTATCTTCTTCTATTTGCTCTCCTTTATAAAAATCAAATACTAAAATATTTTCTAGCATAGCTCCAAAAAACTCTCTTATGAGAATAATAAGCTTTTGAACGTCAAAATCAATGCTCATTATCAGTGAGATGTCTCTAACTATCGGTGGATATTTTGATATTTCTTTTATTTCACGGTATTTTGCTCTATTAGGAATTTCAAACTCACAGACGATTGCATCTTGGAGTATCTCGCTTTTCAAAACGCCGAAAAATCCTATATCTTTATCCTCAAACTTTAGGCTTCCTTGTTGATAAGGATGAAGGAAGGAGAAACTAGAAAAACCAAACATGATATCTTTGTTTATAGCTTTTACTATCTCCTTTATATGGTTTATATTCCATTTTGTTTTAGGATATACTCTCTTGTGGCCTCTTAACAATATACATATATGGGTGGATTGGGAATCTTCTTTAAAGATATCAGATATCTCAAATATAGCAAAGTCATATACGTGCTTTTTAACATTTTGGTCTGCCAACCTTATCATAGATGGTGTTAAATATCTTCTTAAGAACCTAAATGAAGGTAGTATGGGATTTTTGATTTCTATGGTGGGTTTTTCCAAGCCAAGGGCTTCGTAGTCTTCTATTTTGTCAAAGCTTAAATTTATTACTTCTTTTAATCCGTTGGCCACCAACTTATTCTTTATTTCATAAATATAATCTCTCTTGTCGTTAGGCTTTGGTAACAGTGTTAACGGTTCTGTTTCAAAGGTGTTAAAATCTGTTATTCTTACGATTTCTTCTATAAGGTCTACGGAAGAGTCTATATCGTAGTATCTATGAGACGGAGCTTCAAACTCTATGCCGCATCTCATAGGCTTGTGGGGAATACCCAATTTGTTGGCTATCTCTGATATTTTTTCTTTTTCAAAATTAAGGGCGGTGTATCTTACATAGTCGTTCATGGGTAAGAAAAACTTTTTAACAGGCAATTTTTCCCTTACAACTTCATTATAACCCACGACTTTACCGCCAGCTTCTTTTTCTATGAGTTTTAAAGCGAAAATAGAGGCTTTTAAAGCCATATCTATGTCTATGCCTCTTTCAAACCTATAGGAGGCATCTGTTGATAATTTTAGAGTCTTTGAGGCTTTTCTTACAAAAATTGGATCAAAAAGAGCAGATTCTAAAAGTATGTTTTTTGTGTAATGAGATATGGAACTATCTAACCCTCCAATAACACCAGCCAAAGCTATCGGCTCTTTGTCGTTGGCTATAACCATAATGGACTCATCAAGTTCGTATTCTTTTTTGTCTAGAGCTACGAGCTTTTCCTTTTGTTTTGCTTGCCTTACAACAACTTTATTACCAATTTTGTCTTTATCAAAAGCATGAAGAGGTTGTCCTAAAACCATCATAACGTAATTTGTTATATCAACAACGTTTGAAATAGTTTTAAGACCCATTTTCCAGAGAGATTTTTTAAGCCAAAGTGTTGAGCTTTTAACAAATACATCTTCTACAATACTGCCTACATATCTATAACATCCTTGAGTATCAATTGATATATCTATATCTACTTTTTCTGGTAAATCCTGTTCTATACTGAAATTAAACGGTTTGTTTGTGATGGCGCTTATCTCTCTTGCTATGCCAACTATAGAAAGTAGATCTCCTCTATTTGGTGTAATTTCACATTCCAACAAATATTCCCCAAAATCGAGCAAAGATGCTACATCCTCGCCTACTTCAACGCTATTATCGAATATTAGAATTCCCTCTTCTATGTCATCTAAGCCAAGTTCTGAGGCTGACAAAAGCATCCCTTGAGATTCAAAGCCTTTAAAGGTTTTTATATCTATAGTTTTACTACCTATAGTAGCTCCTTTTGCAGCTACCGGTACTTTTGCTCCTACATAAACGTTGGAAGCGCTTGTTATTATATTGACGGTAGTATCTCCTAAAAATACTTTACATAGATTTAAGTTTTCAAGCTTTTGTATGGATAAAATTTCACCAACCTTTACATTTTTTATGTCGGTACCAAATCTCTTCAACGTAGTTTCGGTGCCAGATATAGAAAGCTTGTCAGCCACATGTTGAGGGTCTTCTATTTCTACATATTCGTTTAGTATTGATAAAGGTGCAAACATAGTATATTATTTTATCATGGAAGATAATACGCTGTATCTATTTATTTCAGAACCCCCTAAAGGAAAAGCAAACAGATATATAAGGCAAAAGGGTGGAACCGTATTTAAACCTTGGAAGATTTCATCTTGGGAAACAAAGGCTTCTTGGGAGATAAGCTTACAGCTAAAAAAACTAAGCTTTAAAGAACCATTTTCTTGTAAGGTGTCTGTTGAAGCTGTTATATTTTTACCAGACAAAAGAAGAAGGGATATAGACAACATGTTGAAAACTCTTTGGGATGTGTTGGAAAAAAACGACGTTATAAAGAATGACAACTTAATATATGAGATAAATACTATAAAACATGTTGAGAAGGGTTTGCAGGGGATTTTTATTAAAATAAAGCCTTACAAAGAACAAACAACGAAGATAGAAGAAGCTAAAAATTTTATAAGAATTGCCGATAACAATATCATTGAAGAATGGTGAAATAGTGATATGTTATTTGTAAGAAAAGCTTGGAGGTTTTTATTATGACGCCGCTTGAACTTGGAGGTTTGGATAGCGTGTTGGCAAGTCAGTTAAATAATCAAAATATTCAAAATACTCAAACGAGTCAATCTATCCCAGCCACTCAGCCTCAAGGTGATCAAAATATCCCTGATACACAAAATCTACAGAATGAAAAAAGTACAGATTATAGCAATACAAGTAAGGATAATTCAGAAAAGCAAATTCAAAAAGCAATAGAGCAACTAATCCAGAGTTTATCTTATTTAAACACACATCTTAACATTACGTTGGATAAAAAAGCAGATAGTTTAGTTATAAAAATAATAGACAACAAGACTAACCAAGTAATAAAAGAAATTCCGCCGGAATATATGTTAAGAATAGCAGAGGCTATTAACAATTTAGTGGGTATCATTGTAAATAAGAAGGTATGAAAATATGGCTGGAATAGCTTTGTCTGGATTTTCAAATCTATTTAACAGTGGTAGTATTCTGGCCGCTGTTATGTCATCTAGTAGTTTACCGCTTTTATCGCTTAGCCAACAAGCGGCTTACATGCAAAATCAAATGCAAGAGATAAACTACATATACAATCAATCAATGTCTGTGTTTTCTACTATGATGGGCTTTGTGCTAAATCCTGTCACGGGTTCTATGACAGCTATAAGTTCAAACTCGTATGTTTTAAACGCAATAGCTACGCCCAACACTGCTCCTGGCACATATAACATTACTGTTCAGCAACTGGCACAACCAGAAATATCGTTGCTAGGAAGCTTTTCATCGGCAAATACACAACTTGGTCAAAGCGGTACTATAAGTTTATTTTTTAGATCAAATACATCTTCTTCGGGTATCACTGACAACAATTTAAGCGCCACTACCCCTGGTGTTCAAGAATTTAATATTACATACAACGGTACAAATACGTTACAAGACATAGTAAACGAAATAAATAATACCGCTGGGTCTGATGTAACAGCTTCAATATTTTACAATGGCAATACATATAGTCTTATGCTTGCGGAAAAACAAGGGGCTTCTACTTTTACTACTTCTCCCTCCACTACTCAGCATGTGATAGTAGCAAAAGATAGTTCAGGTATATTTACTCAAAACTATATACAAAATGCTCAAAATGCTGTTATAAATTTTGGAGGGGCTAGCGTTACATCAAATGTGAATCAGATTCAAAACGTAATAAGCGGAGTCACTTTAAACCTTTCTGGTACTGGGTCAGTAATTCTCAGTATATCTCAAGATACATCACAAGTGGCAAACAACGTATCAAACCTTATAAATGAAATAAACAACATACTTACTCCTATAAACGTTTTAACGGAAAAACCTGGTACTTATCCGTCTCAGAATTCCTTGACATCTGCAAATCCTTTTATAATTCCAGGCGATTTTATGGGCAATTTTATGTTGACAAACTTAAAAACCCAACTCCTTAGCGTAGTCCAGCCATTAGAAAATCTAGGAGTCGTAAACTACAACTATCAAACAGGTCAATTGCAGTTTGATTCTAATAGCTTTCAAAATTTGCTAAGCACCAGTTCTCAGAAGGTGCTTAACTCTGTAACTGCTTTTGTGAGCAGCTTGAGTCAGGCTATAATGAATATTATTTCTCCAAATGGGGCTTTGATGACAGAAGAGAACAACATATCTTCAAATTATGCATACACAGAGAACCAGATATATCAAATGCAACAATCTTTACTGTTGCAACAACAACAGCTTCAACTTCAGTTTTCACAGGTGGAAGCTGTAATGGCAAGTTCTAGCGCTGAGATAACAAAACTTCAAACACTTTTAGGATAAAGGAGGTAAATTATGTATCAAAATTTGAAGGACAGCTATGTAGAAAATATGCTTTTTAGTGCAAATCCTTTACAACTTATTATTATAGCTTATGATAAAGCTATAGAGTTTATGGAACTTGCTATAGAAGCTATAGATGCAGGCCTTGATAACATAGACAACCTAATAAAAAAATGTGAATACATTACCAAAGCTACTGAGGCTGTAGCTATACTTCACGACTCGCTGAACTTTGAAAAAGGTGGGCAAGTGGCTAAAGATTTATCAAACTTTTACAGAGTAATTTTAGAAGGACTTTTGATAGCAAATCAGAAAAACGATAAAGAGCTTCTCCAAAATATGATTATGATGCTATCTGGTGTTAAGCAAGCTTGGGAAGAACTAGAAAGGAGAGAATATGGATCAAAATCAGTCGCCACTGAAAAAGCTGCTCCTTCAGTGTGAGCTGTACGTTCAAACCGATGAGTACGATAAAGCTAAGGCTTGTTTGGAAGAACTGAATAACTTAGATGTCTCTAAGGAGAGAAAAGAAGATATAGAGGAATCTTTAAGAATTTTAAACTACATAATAGAGATAGCTAGCGAAAAGAGGCTTGGGTTAGCCCAGGCTATAGCAAATTTTAATAAGTTTAAAAACTATCTCTTTTAAAAGAGATTACAGCTCTTTTGACATTACAAAAGCGTTTTCCCCGTCTGAGTAAAAGCCAGGGCGCTCCCTTTCGATAGAAAACCCAAGCTTTTTATACAATTTTATAGCTGGCAGGTTAGATTTCCTGACGTCAAGTTCTATATAATTTATATTTTCTTTTTTTAAAAGCTCGAAAACCTCTGTTAAGAAATTAAAGGCTATCCCTTTCGATCTATACTCTGGATGAACTGCAAATGTCATCATAAAAGCTTCTTTATCATGACACCAGAATATAGCATATGCTACAACCTTTCCATCTTCTAAACCTACCCATTTTTTTGAATACTCCAAACTAAACTCTCTGTAAAATCCTTGCTCGTTCCAAGCATCTGTAGTAAAAGATAGATTGTTTATCTCTATAACTTCGTCTATGTGCTCTTTTGTCATCTCCATTATTATCATGATGTATAATTTTAGCATGAAACGTTTTTACGATTTTTTTATACAAAAAGCCCAAGACTATTATTCTACAAATCCTAAAATAGGAAGAGGGGATTTTTTTACATCACCAGAACTTGATGAGGCTTTTGGAAAAAGTATAGCTTATTTTTTGAAAGATTGCTTAGATACCTTTGATAATCCTAAGATATTGGAACTTGGTGCTGGAAATGGCATTATGGCTAAGGATATACTAGAAGTTTTGGACATTCCTTATATAATATATGAGACAAGCCCATATCTTACAGATGTCCAACGTAGTTTATTAAAAGATAAAAACGTAGCATGGATAAGCTCTTTGGAGCTCGTTGACACTTTTGAGGGCGTAGTGCTGTCAAACGAATTTTTTGATGCTTTGGGCATAGCTCCTGTCAAAGATAAGATGGAGCTTTACATAGAATCTTCAAAGGAGTTATGGCAGGAGCCTCACGAAGATACAAAAAAAATTATTGATATTCTACAGATAGACGACGCTTATTATGAATTACCAATAGACAGCTTTTACATATACGAAAAAATATCAAGGATTTTAAGAAAAGGATACATGCTTACCATAGATTATGGCTACAAAACATCCCCTCGTAAAAACACTATAAGAGGTTATAAAAACTCAAAAATTGTCCAAAATATATACACCGATGAGATATTTGATATTACGTACATGGTGGATTTTTCTATGCTTCAAAGAATAGGGGAGCATTTTGGTTTTAAAAATGTATTTTTAAAAAAGCAAAGGGACTTCCTTATAGAAATCCCTTATTTTGTGAAGACCCTGGAGGAAGTATGCCAGGAGGAGGATGCATACTCCATCGAAAGGTGCTCAAGGCTTAAAAATCTTATCCTTAGCATGGGAGATAGTTTCTATGTGCTTTTACAAGAAAAGCCTTAAAATCTATAGCCAAAACCAGCATAAACACCATCTTTAAATCCGCTTGGTAGTGTGGAGGAATTTCCTCTGTTGAGATTGTTAAAGCCGTATGTTTCTACGTGAAAATCAAGATTCTTTGTAAGATAATACATAAAACCCACTGTCAAATCAAATTCCCTCTTTGTCCCGGCGAGCCCGTCGTGGGATGTAAATATTTTGTTGCCGTATTTTCTTTCAAAATAAAATCTCATGTCGAGGTTTAAAGCTAGTTTTGGGTTGTTTACATCTCCTATTAGAAACAGTTTATCTTTTGTGCCTATGCTAAGCAACGGAGCATAGGGTACTAAGTTTGGTGCTACTCTGTTGCCATAAAAGTATACATCGGTAAAAACCGAAGACACTATCTTCTTATAGCAATATTTTGCTCTTAGCCTTGAGCCAAAGTTGTAGTTGTCGTTGGTGGGTATTTCTTTTTCTTCGGCTCCGTATTGAATTACCTGAGAAGACGTTATAGAAGGTTTGAAAGATGTTAACGGCTGATAATCTTTTGCAAAAAGCCCAATACCAATTTTTGAATGTTTATCTTCGTAGAAGTTGTAAAGGCCAATAGCTTTTAAGTTTAACTGTAGAAGTTTGTTCTTTTCTGTGCCATTTCCTGTATCGGCAGAGCCGTAATATCCGTCTGCTTTAAAATCTGCATCAAATCTTTTTATCCCCAAATGAAAATCGTAACCTACGTTTAATTCTGGTCTTAGCGTGACACTTCTTATGCCTGGCAATCTTCCAGCAAATAGGTTTACATAAACCTCGTTTTTAAGGTTTTTAGAAAAAGCCAAACCATTCAATATCCCAAAAGCAACGATTATCTTTTTCATTAGAAGATGATAATATAAGCGTATGAAAAAGCAATGAAGCTAAAATGAAAATATGATGATATTTACTGAGAAGTATATAATAACTAACTTTTTATGAATAAAATAAAAAAACCCGCTTATAGCGGGCTGGTATTTAAGCTTAGTGTGAACCGCAACCACCAGAACCGCAGCCGCAACCACCACCAAAATTGTTTGGATTTTTAATGGTAAATCCACCGCCCATAAAATCTTGGACGTAATCAAGTTCTGCACCGTTTATATAAGGTACAGAAAATTGGTCTATGATGATTTTTGTGCCGTTTGATTCCAATACGATGTCTGTTTCTTCTACGCTATCGTCAAATCCCATAGCGTATTGGAAACCAGAACATCCGCCTGGCACAACCCTAATTCTAAGCATAGGGTTTTCAATGTTGTTCTCAGCTGCTATCTTAGCTATTTCCTGAGAAGCCAATTCTGAAACTGTAAAAACTAAAGTAGTTGCTTCCATAAAAGCCTCCTTAAAATTGATAATCTTAATCTAAGGTTAAAATAGCTTAGTTGCTATGATTTATGTCTTCTTATAAGCTCAAATTCTATATCCTCAAAGGACATATCGGAATATTTTATACCCACCAAAATATGATAAATTAAGTCCGCCAA
This sequence comes from Hydrogenobaculum sp., assembly GCF_049967395.1. NCBI lineage: Bacteria > Pseudomonadati > Aquificota > Aquificia > Aquificales > Aquificaceae > Hydrogenobaculum > Hydrogenobaculum sp. The sequence continues at coordinate 9,143 of NZ_JBMFST010000017.1, forward strand.
TTCATAAGCTATCTCTTTTTTATCTTGGTTTTTAAAAGCTATAACGCTTTCTATAGCTTCTTCGCCTACTTTTTGCACTATTCTATCAAGTCCTTCTTTTATAAGCTTAGAAGTGTACGAGTTTTCTACTGGATTTGATATTCTATCTATTATAAGTCTTTCTAAAAATGGTAATATCTCAAAGGGCATCAAAGAAGGTTTTTCGTTTTCTTTATTAAAAGCTCTAAAAAAGCAGTTTCTATTGCCTGTATGGCAGGCTATGTCTTTTTGTTGTTTTATCATATATATGAGTGTATCGTTATCGCAATCTATCCTTATTTCCAGCACCTCTTGTAGCTCTCCAGATGTTTCACCTTTTTTCCATATGCTATTCCTCGAGCGAGAAAAGTAGTGTGCGTAACCTGTCTCTATTGTTTTTTTGACAGCTTCTTTGTTTGCGTAAGCTAGCATTCTTATCTCGCCGCTAAAAGCATCTTGGGCTATTACTGGTACAAGGCCTTGTTCGTTAAAAGCTATATCCTCTATATTCATAGATAAGATTATACACAATTTAAATGTATTTAATATGCTAAGATATATAAATGCCCATGATTGGCTATAGCGATTTTGATAAAGAAAGGATTCTGAAAGAAGATGAGTTTATACAAAAAAAGAAAGATACCGATGTAAGAAGTGATTTTGAGCGGGATAGAGCAAGGATTATACACTCTTCAGCTTTTAGAAGACTCCAAGGAAAAACTCAGATAATGAGTCCTGGTTATCTTGATTTTTATAGAACAAGGTTGACGCACAGCCTTGAAGTAGCCCAGATATCAAAAGGCATAGCGATAAAACATGGCATTGATAGTACTATTGTAGAAGCGATATCTTTGGCGCACGATATAGGCCATCCACCGCTAGGGCATTCTGGTGAAAAAACTTTGAGAGAGTTGATGAAAGAGCATGGTTTGTTTGAATCAAACGCTCAAAACATAAGAATACTTACTTATCTTGAGATAAAAACTTTAAAAGATGACAAAAGTTATGGATTGAATTTAACAAGGGCGGTTTTAGATGGTGTAATAAAGTATAAAGGCTTTTTGTCAAAAGAAAATGAAAAAGGTTTATACAAAGAAAATAAAACAGAATTGGAGTTTGTAGATCCTTATTATCAAGATGCTCAAGTTCCCATAGAGACTCAGATTATGGACTGGGCAGATGATATAGCGTATTCGGTACACGATATAGAAGATGGTGTAAGGCTTTCTTTAATAAACTCTATAGTTATAGATAAAATAGGACAGAAGATCCTAGAAGATGCAAAAGAGTCAAATATAGACAGAAGTTTTGCAGAACAATCGTTGAAAAACTTTCAAGAAGAGCTTTATAAGATACAAAAAGCCGGGGCTTTTGAAAGAAAAAAGCTTTTAAAGTCGTTTACATCTTTCAGAATTCATAGATTTATAAACGCTACAAAAATAGAACAAAATGACAAGGCAAGGCCTAATACTCAAAGATACGACTATAAGCTTAAAATAGATGAAGAGGCTAAGTGGGAAGTTGTTATATTGAAAAATATAAGCAAAGAGCTTTTTATAAACGATTATAGATTAGAACAACTAAGGCATAAATTAAGTTTCGTTATTAAAGAGCTTTTTGGGCTTTTATCTCAGAAAGATGCTAAAAAATATTATCCAGATGATTTTAAATATATGTGGGATATAAATAACTGCGATTATGATGAAAAAATGCGCTTTCGTCTTGCCTGCGATTACATAGCTGGAATGACCGACAATTTTGCCCTTAAACTTTATAGGAGGTTGTTTAGCCCTACCAACGATGGATTATTTGATATCGCGTAAGCATTATCTTTTGCTTTTCTTAGTAATATCTCTTTATTTTTTAAACCTTGGTACAAATCAGGTGTTTGCTCCAAACGAATCTTTCTATGCGGATGCTGCTTTAAACATGCTGAAAACTGGCAATTATCTAATTCCCATTTACAACGACCATATAAGGTTGGCAAAGCCACCTCTTTTATACTGGCTTATAGCGCTATCTTTCAAAATATTTGGGGTCTCTAGTTTTTCTCTTAGATTGCCCTCTGCTTTGGCTGGGAGTTTTTGTGTGCTTTTTACTTACATATTCGGAGAAAACATAGCAAAAAACTTAGGCCTTTACGGTGCTATAGCCACTGGTATGGCGCTTGAATTTGTATCAAACGCAAGGTATGCTTCTCCAGAAGTACTTTTTTGTTTTTTTATAAGTAGTGCTATATATTTTTTATACTTTTATTTAAAAAGCCGAAAAATTTACTACCTTGTTGCATCTACGATATCGTCTTCTCTAGCGATGCTTACCAAAGGTCCTGTGGGAATTCTGATAGTGGGTTTTGTGGGCTTTTGGTATATTGTATTTGAAAATCCTAAGCTTTTAAAAGATTTAAAGCTTTATATAGCGTTTGTTATAGCTCTTTTTATAGGCGGGCTTTGGTATATAGAGGTTTTGAATTCGCCTTATAAAGAGATTCTTATAAACAAGTTTTATATAGAAAATATAAAGAGGATAAACGCTTTGGAATCTGACCCTTGGTATTTTTACATAAAAGATACAATAGTGTCTTTTGCTCCTTTTTCCATTATACTTTATTTGTTTTTTCTCAATCCCAAAATTTTAAAAGTAATAAAACTTGCGAGCGTATGGTTTTTTTCACTTTTTATCGTATTTTCCTTGATAAAGATGAAGATTCCAACATACCTTATACCGGCTTATCCAGCGATGGGTTTTATAGTAGGCATGAACGCCATGACTAAAAAATACTTTAGATACATGTTTTGGATACTATTTTGTATTGGACTTTTAATATACTATGCTTTGATTGTTTTTATTTTACCATCTATAGAGCCTTATAGACCATATAAAGAAATGGGCTATATCATAAAGCTTTACAAAGGCAATAAACCGGTTTATTATCAGGGGTACTTTATTCATCAGTTACCGTTTTATGCAGATACTACAATTAAAAAATTTGCCAAAAATTCAAAACCGGGCATTCTGATAACGGAAACTCCATGTGAGCAACCTTTATGGAAAGGTTATGTATATACAGATTCTGAGTCAAGGTTTTTAGTATTTTTAAGAGATATTTATAAGTTTAAGAAAGGGAATATTAAAGATTCTAAGTTTAAACGATTTTATATATGTAATTATAAAAGCCCCAAAACGGGGCCTTGAAGATGCATTAATCAAAATCTGGTGGCATGTCGGTTGGGGTTGGTGTCTTTTCCTTCTTTTCTGGTAGTTCAGCTATAAGAGCTTCGGCAGTCAACATTGTTCCGGCTGCAGATGCTGCGTTTTGTAAAGCGGTTCTTACCACTTTGGTTGGGTCTATTATACCTGCTTTTACCATATCTTTGTACTCTCCGTTGGCAGCGTCAAAACCATAGTTCTTGTCTTGATTTTCGTACACTTTCTCAAGCACCAAAGAGCCTTCGTAACCTGCGTTATAAGCTATTTGTTTGAGAGGATACTTGCAGGCGTTGTATATAATTTTCACTCCAAGCTCTCTGTCTTTGTTGGCGTTTGTGTAGTTTTCTAATACTCTTGAGGCTTTTGCTAAAGCTGTACCACCACCAGCCACTATGCCTTCTTCTGCGGCAGCTTTTGTGGCGTGTACCGCATCTTCTACTCTGGCTTTCTTTTCTTTTAGCTCAGACTCCGTAGCGGCTCCAACTCTTATAATGGCTACGCCACCAGAAAGCTTAGCAAGTCTTTCTTGAAGTTTTTCTCTGTCGTAGTCTGAGGTGGTTTCTTTTATTTGCTTCTTTATTTGCTCTATACGAGCTTCTACCTTTTTCTTGTCGCCCTTTCCACCTATTATAGTGGTATTTTCCTTATCCACTATTACTTTTTCGGCTTGTCCAAGCATGTCAAGAGTTACAGATTCCAACTTTATACCAAGGTCTTCAGTTATAGCTTGGCCACCGGTTAATATAGCTATATCCTCTAAGTAGTCTTTTCTCCTTTGTCCAAATCCAGGTGCTTTTACAGCTACAGCCCTTATTACACCTTTTAGCGTGTTTACTACCAACGTAGCAAGCGCTTCAGCTTCTACATCTTCAGCTATTATTACTAACGGCCTACCGACTCTTACTACGTTTTCTAATACCGGTAAGAGTTCTTTTATGTTGCTTATCTTCTTCTCAAATATTAGTATGTATGGGTTTTCCAATACTGCTTGCATCTTGTCTGCATCGGTTATAAAATATGGTGAGAGGTATCCTCTGTCAAATTGCATACCTTGTACTGTTTCGAGTGTGGTTTCAGAGGATTTTGATTCTTCTACGGTTATTACACCATCTTTTCCTACTTTTTCCATAGCTTCGGCCAACAATTTTCCTATTACAGGATCGTTGTTAGCAGATATTGTGGCTACTTGTTCTATTTCTTTGTTGCTTGTCACAGGTATAGAGGCTTTCTTCACTTCTTCTATTACAAGTGCTACAGCTTCATCTATGCCTCTTTTTAAATCCATTGGATTGGCCCCAGATGCTATGGCTTTTAAGCCTTCTGTAAATATAGCTTGAGCTAAAACTGTAGCTGTAGTGGTACCATCACCTGCTACATCGGCGGTTTTGGAAGCAACTTCTTTTACAAGTTGAGCTCCTATGTTTTCAAATTGATCTTTTAGCTCTATTTCTTTGGCTACCGTCACACCATCTTTTGTAACAACTGGTACACCCCATTTCTTTTCTATGATAACTTCCCTACCTTTAGGTCCAAGGGTGACTTTAACGGCGTTAGCCAACTTGTCAACACCTGCTTTTAATTTTGCTCTTGCTTCTTCTCCATAGATAACATGTTTTGCTGCCATACTTCACTTACCTCCTATAAGATTTTTTTAAATTATTCAATGATAGCTAATACTTCGTCTTCAGCCATTACAAGATATTTTTCGCCGTCCAACTCTACTTCTGTGCCGGCATATTTGTTGAAAAGCACCTTATCACCCACCTTTACAGCCAACGGTCTTATTTCACCGTTGTTTAGGACTTTCCCGTTACCTACTGCTATTACCTCACCTACTTGAGGTTTTTCTTTGGCCGTATCTGGTATTATGATACCAGACGGTGTTTTTTGCTCTTTTTCTTCCATGCGCTTTACAACAATCTTGTCGTAAATCGGTTTTAACTTCATGCTTCGTACCTCCTTCTAAGTTTTTCTATAAAAAATTATATTAACTTTTTTGCAATTTGTCAAGTGTTTTATAATACTTTCTGATAATATCTTACTCAACTTTAATTAGCATAAATATATTAAGTTATTATAAGTCATTGTAAAAGCTAAAAATTTTGATATAATAAAAATGTGAGAGTGTTTATACACGGTTGGGGTTTTGACAATAGCGTATTTAACGGTATATTAAGAGAAGAAGATGTTAAGTTAGAATTACCAGGACATGGAAACGCTATAGACTCTCTTGAAAAAGCTGCCAGCTTTTATAGTAAGTTGCTAAAGGATTTTAAAAGTATAGAAATTATAGGTTGGTCTATGGGTGCTTCTTTAGGAATTATGTTAACACAACGTTTGAAAAATGTAACGAGTCTTAAGCTTATAGGATTTAGTCCTTATTTTAAAGAAGCCCACGATAAAATTACAATTTCGGCTTTTATGAGGACTATGAAGAAAGATTTTTACAAAGGTATAAAAGAATTTAGAAAAAACGCCTATCATTCTGAGTTTAATAGTGAGTACCCAATCAAAGATATAGCTTTAAGTATACTTGAAGAATATATAAACCTTGATTTGAGGGAAGCTGTAAAGAATCTTGATGTTTCTCTTAGGCTTATACAAGGAGAAAATGATATTGTGGTGCCTATGCAAGAAGCTTATAAAACAAAAGAGTTAAATGGGAGAATAGATATTTTTTTATACAAAGGTGGGCATTTTCCTACTATACAAGTGCTAAAAGAGTTATAATATAAAGTATGAGGAAAAACAATAGAAAACTTGACGAATTAAGACCCATAAGGATTCAAAGAGACTTCAATATACATGCAGAGGGCTCTTGTTTGGTAGAGTTTGGTAATACAAGGGTGATATGTACGGCATCCATAGCCGAGAGCGTGCCACCTTTTTTAAAAGGTAAAAACCAAGGATGGATAACAGCAGAGTATTCTATGTTGCCAAGGGCTACAGCCACAAGGAATATGAGAGAGGCGGTGACCGGTAAAATAGGCGGAAGGACGCATGAAATTCAAAGGATGATAGGAAGGGCTATGAGAGCTGTTATAGACCTTACAAAAATAGGCGAGAGAACTGTGTGGATAGATTGTGATGTTATACAAGCTGACGGCGGTACAAGGACAGCTTCAATAGTGGGTGCTTTTATAGCTATGACAGATGCTATAATAAAGTTAAATGAACAGAAGCTTATAAACTCTGTGCCCATAAGGGATACGGTAGGAGCTGTGTCTGTTGGGATAGTAAACAATCAACTAATGCTTGATCTCGATTTTGAGGAAGATTCAAATGCCGCCGTAGATATGACTATAGTGGCAACCGGAAGCGGTGAGATAGTGGAGATACATTCTTTGGGAGAAGAGGCTACTTATACGAGGAAGGAGTTTGAAGCCATGCTAGACCTTGGATTGGAGAGTCTGAAACAAATAGCGGAGCTTCAAAATGTTTTTTACGAGAAAATGCCTTCAATAAACCTTTGGAAGAGAAAAAGCGTTAAAGAGGCTAAGCTATGAAAACAGCCTTGTACTATGATGATATTTACCTTCTTCATGACGAGCCAAAACATCCAGAGAATGCCAATAGATTAAAGGTAGCCTTAAAGTATGTATATGAATCTGACATAAAAAATATTTTATCTTTTGAAAAGCCTAGAAAAGCTACAGTGGAAGAGGTATCAAAAATACACGACACTTATTATATACAGGAAATATACGAATTTTGCAAAAAAGGCGGTGGATATTTAGACCCAGACACCTACGCTTATCAGCATAGCTACGATGCGGCAATGATGGCAGCTGGTGCTATTTTAAAGGCAATAGAGGATATAAAAGATGCTAAACAAGAAGCTGCTTTTTGTTTGGTAAGACCACCTGGTCATCACGCCGAGTACGCTAAAGCGATGGGTTTTTGTATTTTTAACAACGTAGCCATAGGTGCAAGAAAAGCCCAAAACCTTGGATATAAAAAGGTTTACATAGCAGATTTTGATGTACATCATCCAAACGGTACACAGCATACTTTTTATGAGGATGGCTCTGTGTTTTTATTTTCTACCCATTGCTACCCTTTTTATCCAGGTACCGGTGCAGCAGATGAGAAAGGCTTTGGAGAAGGTCTTGGTACTACGTTAAACGTACCCCTAAGGGCTGGGACTGGCGATGAAACTTATATAGAGGTTTATCAGACAAAATTCTTAGAAAGTTTTAAAGCTTTTAAACCGGATATATTGTTGATAAGTGCCGGGTACGATTTGCATGAAGATGATCCTCTTGGTCCTATGAGGGTTACTTCGCAAGGTATAAAAGAGATTACAAGCATACTTATAAATGCGGCAAAAGAGCTTAATATACCGGTTGTAGCTACGTTGGAGGGAGGATACAACTACGAGGCGACCGCTCAAGGAATATTAGATACGTTGTTCAACATGGTAAATGCATAAAAGCGTTCTTTTAAAAGAAGTTACAGATTTTCTATCAAATCCTTGCCCAAAAGTACATATAGACGCTACTTTAGGTCTTGGCGGTCATGCAAAAGCGCTTTTAGAAGTTTGTAAGGATACGTTTTTAATAGGTATAGACAAGGATGAAAACGCCATTGAAATAGCAAAAGATAGGCTAAAAGGCTTCAACGCGGTGTTTTATCACGGCTCTTTTAAAGATTTTGATGTTGTGCTAAAAGAAGAGGGTTTATCGTATTTTGACTCTATTCTTTTTGATTTTGGTGTATCGTCTTTGCAGCTTGACGAGGAGGAGGGTTTTTCATTTCAAAGAGAAGATTTTCTTGACATGAGAATGGATAAAAGGCAGCAAAAAACAGCTTATATTGTAGTAAATACCTATAAAGAAAAAGAGTTGGCTGATATATTTTATAAGTACGGTGAGGAAAGGTTGTCAAAAAAGATAGCAAAAGCTATAATAGAGAAAAGAAAGAAAAAACCCATAGAGACCACAAAAGAGCTGGCAGATATAGTGTCATCTTGTTATCCATACAAATACAGCAAAATAAATCCAGCCACAAAAGTATTTCAAGCTCTTAGAATAGAGGTAAACAACGAATTAGAGGATATAAAGATAGCTCTGTCAAAACTTTTAGATTTTGCTATAGAGGGCTCTAAATTTGCTTTTATATCATTCCACTCTTTGGAAGATAGGCTTGTGAAAGAATTTATAAAAAACAACGCCAATAAACTTAAACTTTGCTCTAAAAAGCCGATAACACCTTCTGATGAGGAGTTACTTTACAACAAAAGAGCTAGATCAGCAAAGTTACGTTGCGCAAAGTTATGCTATAATGAAAAAAAGGATGAAGCTTTTGATAGTTAGTTTTTTGCTTTTGGTATTAAATATACTTTATTCTAGTTATGTGAAATATGAGCATTACAAACAAGCTAAGATGATAGTAAAAATAAAAGATTTAAAAGCTGAAAACCTAGAACTAGAAGCCTACATAACAAACAAAATAAATTATTATTCTGTTAAAGACTTTGCTGAAGGTAAAAATTACCAACCAGTTTCATGGAACGATATAACGTTTCTTAACCAATGAAAGCTAAAAGTTTGACGGCAAAATCTGAGAAGAAGTTAAAACTTGTAATATTTTTAATTTTTGCATTGTACTTTTTGGTATTGGCAAGAGCTTTTTATATACAGGTTATAGCTGGTGAAAACTACGTTAAAAAAGTTTTGGCGGATTTCCCAAAAGGACGTATTATAAAGATAACTTCTTATAGAGGCTCTATACTGGATAAAAACGGTCAACCTTTAGCTATAAGCTTACCTACTATTTCTATATATGCGTTTCCAAAGTTGATACAAAATAAACAGGAATTAGCAGACAAACTTTCAAAAATATTGGGATTACCACAATTTCAAATATTAAATACCTTAAACTCTAAAGAAAGGTTTGTATGGATAGCAAGGCATGTTTCACAATCTGATAAAGGGCTTGTAGAACAAGCTATACTTGATACCAACAACTCTAAAGGCGTGGGAGTGCAGAGTGATTTTAAGAGATTTTATCCAGAACACAACGTAGCTTCTAATCTCATAGGATTTGTAGGATGGGACGGCAAAGGTCTTGATGGGATGGAGTACGCTTTAAACAAATACTTGGGTGGGAAACCAATAGAGGTGATGACGATATTTGCTCCAAAAGAAGGCAAGATGGTTTTAAAACCATTGTCTATTCAAGATACTGGTACACAAAACGATGTTTACCTAACTATAGATATGGGCGTTCAGTCTATAGTTGAGGATATAAAAAATCAGATAGTTAAAGAGTTTAACCCAAGGCGGGTGGCTATAGTAGTAGAAGATGTGAGGAATGGAAATATACTTGGTATGGCTACATACCCAGATTTTGATCCAAACGATTATTACAACTATCCGCAGAGAGATTGGCGAAATTCTGCGGTTACGGATGTCTTTGAGCCAGGTTCTGTGATGAAGCCCTTTTTCTTAGGGTACGCCATGGCAAAAGGTTATATTCATAGGGGGGAAACCTGCAACGCCAACGGTGGTAGAGGGGATTTTTACGGCCATATAGTAACCGACGTAGAACACAACGGTATACTTACAATGTCTCAAATTCTCATTGTATCAAGCAACGTATGTGCTATGAAAGTGGCTTCTCATCTTACTAGAGAAGACGCTGAAAACGTAGTTAATCTATTTCATCTAGTGAAACCTTACAATATAATACCTGGTGAGCAAGCTGGTATATTGCCTAACTTTTATTATCCTATAAATCGTATGTTTGCTACTATAGGACAGGGTATTGCAGTAAACGCTTTGAATTTGGCAAATGGCTATGCTGCGTTGGCAACTGACAATCTTTTAAAGCCACATATAGTAAGAAAGATCGTGAACCCATTAGGGCAAGTAATATATCATGAGCATGTGGATGTGATACATAAAGATATATACCCACAAAGCACCATAGATTGGCTTCACTACGCTTTAGAGCAAGTTGTAGAAAAAGGTACTGGTACTGCTGCAAAATCAAACCATTTCACAATAGCTGGTAAAACAGGAACCTCTCAAATATTTAACTTCAAAACTGGTCATTACTCTTGGAGAAAAGTGGTAGCCGTTTTTGCAGGATTTTTTCCAGTATCAAACCCAAGGTTCTCCGCTGTTATCGTTGCATACGACCCGCATCCTAAAAATGGAGCTCTTGCTTGGGGCGGTAGCGTATCCGCTCCTTACTTTAAGGAACTAGTTGATAGAATAAGCTTTTATTACGCCATAAAACCTGACAAGGTAGGACAAAGCAAATGAATTTTATAAACGTTGTTTTTGAAGACGTTGTTTGTTATGATGATTACCTTGAAAGACTTCAGAAATATTTATTTGAAAAGGGTTATATAATTTCTTCAAAAGCCAAAAACTGTATTGTTATAAACAAGGAAAACTACAACCCGTTGTATTGGGATAGATTTTTAAATTTGGATGCAAAACAAAAACCGTTGGTGCTTAGATTGTTTTACTTAGATAAAGATTTAGAACAAATAAGGGATTGTTATATAAAACAAACACCTTTTGGATTTGATATTTTTACAGAAGAAAGCGAAGTGTTTAGGCTTTTAAAAGAAGAGTATAAAGATTACATATATGCAGATACATATGAAAGTATAGAGGAAACTGTTATAAAAACTTTGAAAGACAAGTCAAAAACTCTTGTTTGTGCTGAAAGTTGCACCGCTGGAATGATAAGCTCAAGCCTTGTGAATGTGGCTGGTTCATCTCAGGTATTCTTGGGAGGCTTTGTAGTTTATTCTAACGATTTTAAAGTAAATTTTTTAAACGTTAATAAAACCCTGATAGAAAAACATGGGGCAGTTTCAGAAGAGGTGGTAAGGGCAATGGCGCTTGGAGCTCTTGAGTACTCTGATGCTGATATATCAATTGCGGTTAGTGGTATAGCTGGTCCTGGGGGAAGCGAGTTTAAACCCCAAGGCTTTACTTACATGGCTATAGGTACCGATGAAAATATACTTGTATACAACTACACGTTTAAATCCGATCGCAATACCAATAGGAGACAGACAACGGCTTTTATATTGTTTAGGCTTTTAAAGGATGTTTTGAACCACACCGTCTAAACTTTGGAAACCAGTTTTTGTAATAAGCACTTCAACTTCTTTTCCTAATATATCATTAGAAGATGTGATATTGCACCACACGTTTGTAGTAGTCCTTCCTATGTATGTATTTTCTTTTTTGTCCTCTACAAGGACTTTTTGAACTGTGTTTTCATATCTTCTCATAAGCTTTGAGGTTATTGCTTTTTGAATTTCCAAAAGTCTTTTCATTCTATCTGTCTTTATTTCATCTGACAAATCATCTTCCATATGGTATGCAGGTGTATTTGGACGTTTTGAATATTTGAAAGAAAATACTTGCTCAAACTCAACAGTTTGCACCACGTCTAAAGTATGCTGGAAATCCTCTTCTGTTTCTGTTGGAAAACCTATAATGATATCCGTAGAGAAAGTTATATCTTTCACTTTAGATTTTAGTTTTTCTATCCTATTTAGATAGTAAGCCTTTGTATAGTTTCTTTTCATGAGCTCTAATATCCTATCTGAACCTGCTTGAAATGGGAGGTGTAAATGGTTTACCATATTTGGAAGGCTTGCCATAGTCTCTATAATATCATCTGTCATATCTATAGGATGTCCTGTAGTAAATCTTATCCTTTTTACGCCTTCTATTTTAGATATGTTTTCTAAAAGCTTGTAAAAAGGATAATCAATATCTTTGCCATAAGCAGTAACATTTTGACCTATTAGGTGTATTTCCAGGACACCGTTATCTACAAGGGACTTTACTTCATCTAAGATGCTTTGAGGGTTTCTGCTTCTTTCTTTTCCCCTAGTAAAAGGGACTACGCAGTAAGTGCATTCTTTGTCGCAGCCTCTCATTATAGTGACGTAAGCACAGTAGCTGTTGTCTCTAACGGTGGGATAAGAGTCCAATATATTTTCTAAAGGGTCTTCTTCTTCCAATATCTCTATAGCTCTATTGCCAACTTTTACATCTTCTAAAAGTTTTGGTATGTTGTGTATGTTCTTAGTGCCAAATACCAAGTCTACAAAAGGCATTTTTGAAGCTATTTCATATCCTGCTCTTTGTGCCATACATCCGCATACGCCTATTTTTACATTTGGGTTTTTAGATTTTAACTTTTTAATCTCTCCAAGATGAGACCAAACTTTTTGATCTGGTTTTTCTCTTATAGTGCATGTGTTTAGTATAACCAAATCGGCATCTTCTTCTTTATTAGCAGGTTCATACCCTTGTGTTTGTAAAATACCTTTTATTTTCTCAGAATCGTTTATATTCATCTGACAACCGTAAGTTTTTATAAAGTATTTCATAGCCAAATAATTATAAGCTCAAAAACTATTTATTAAAATGAAATAAATCAATGATTAGCGCACCTATCTATAGCCACTTCACCGCTATATCCTACCCTTAACAGGTTGATATTTCCCTTTGTAATTTTAATTTTAACGGGTATTCTTTGGGCTACCTTTGTAAACTCTCCCGCCGTGATATCTCTTGGTATAAGCGCGAATTTAGCAGCTGATGCTCTTAAAATCTCAGATACTACACCTTCGTAATGTTCGTTTGGTAAAGCGTCTATGTGTATGTGTACCAAACATCCTTTCTTTATGCCGTGTAGTTTTGTTTCATCTATTATATCAAGCACATATACAGATTTTGGATCATATACAGCATATATTGGTTGTCCCGGTTTTACTATATCACCCACACTTACAAACTTTTTTACTATATACCCCGATATAGGGCTGGTAAGTTCCGTTTCGGCTATCATATCAGATACATTTTGAAGTTTTGCTTCTAGAGATTTTATCTGGTTTTCTGTGGCTTTTATTTTTTGGGTTAGCTCTTTAGCCTCTTTTTGATTATTTTGGGCAATGGCTACACCTAAATTTTGAGCTTTTGATAAAGAAGCCATTGCGTTAGCTTGATTTAACAACGCGTTTTTTTCGTTTAAAAGGTTTTTAAGTTCTGTCTCTTTTTCTTCAAAAGCATGCCTTGATATAACACCATCTTTATAAAGTTGATGAAATCTATGATAGTCCTTATTTACTAAAGATATCTTTGCATCCAAAGCTTTCACTTTGTTCATTATAGATTGCATATTTTGAGTAGCTTCCATGGTTTTATATAGATTGGCTTGAGCCTCTAATCCTGTACCTACTAGAAGTCTATCCCTTTGTATTTTGTAAAGGTTTATTTCGCTTTCTAGCTCTTTAATCTGATACTTTAGGGCTTTATATTCTAATTTATAATCCGTATCATCTATTTTTGCCAAAGGTTCGCCTTTTAGGACTTTGTCTCCCTCTTTTTTGAATAGTTTTACAATTCTTCCACTGTCTCTTCTGTAAGCTACATCTGTAAAGGTATTAGCCTCTACAAACACTGCATCGGAAACCGCATGCGTTATCCTATAGTATATCCATTTAAAGGCTATTAGAGAAAAAACCACTATGAGTATGACCAATACAGCTATACCAATCTTTTTATTTTTGTCCATAAGCCACCACCTCTAGGAGTTTGTATACCGATAAAGCGTAAAAATATCTACTGTTTACCACGTCTGTTCTTGCTTTTGTAAGGTAATCTTCTGCATCTATAACATCTGTGTTTGTGCCAAGCCCTGCTTTGTACTTTTCAGAAGCTATTTTGTAGTGCTCTTTTGCATCTTTTAATTCAGAATCTGCTAATGCTATGTCTTTTTCTGCGGTTTTAAGCTCCTCATAAGAAGATGTAACTTGTAGCTTTACGTCGTCCTCCAATTTTTTATAGTTTGTTAAAGCTTGTTTATAAGCCAAAAACGCTTGATGTACTTCATGAAATCTTTTTAAGCCACCAAACATTCTCCAATAAACTCCAGCGCTCACCAAGTCTTGATAATAAGGTAATCCCGGTATCTGGTCAGAATATCCATACCTTGCTTCAACGTAGGCTTTTGGAAGATATGTAGATTTCACCAAAGCTTGGTAGTCTTTGGCTTTTCTTATAAGCGTTTTGCCGTATTTTAGTATGACTCTATTTTTTAGAGCTATGTTGATAAGTTGGTTTAAATCGTATTTGCCAAGCGGGTTTGACACGTAGCTTATTTCCTTCAAACTATGCACTGGTCTTCCTACAAGGTTTGAAAGTTTTTGAAGGTACACTTTATATTCCCCTTCGTCTTTTGCTAGTTTTTCTTTTGCTTGATTTAGTTTTACCTTTGTTTGCAGTATATCTTTAAAAGCTACAAGACCTTGTTTGTACATTTGTTCTACGTTGTAAAGATGTCTTTCGTAATCCTTTACTTCCTTTTTATCCACTTCTATAAGCTTTTTCTTTATAAGTGCATTTATATATGTATCTATAACATCTATCTTAACGTCCGTTTTAACTGCTGTAAGCATATACTTTTGAGCGTTTACATCGTCTTTTGATATTTTATATTTGTAAAAACTAGGCATATCAAACAAAACTTGTTTTAGTCCAAAATTCCATTGGTCAAAGTGTCCCTTTTGAAATACAAAGCTGGTGGGTCCTTCTGGTATAGCGAGCCTTCTTCCTACGTTTGCATTGGCATTGAAGTCTAAGGTTGGCAAAAAGTTTCCAAAGGTTTCTTTTTTCTTTTCAGAGGCTATTTTGGTGTTTAGCTTTTGGTACAAAACATCTGTGTTGTATTTTAAAGCGGAATCTATGGCTTCTTTAAGGCTTATGCCAAAAGAAATCTGTGCAAAAGTTAAGATACCAAAGAGAATTTTTCTCATAATACTCCTAGGTTTTTAAGAGCTTTTTGCCATATTGGTCTTGGGTCCTCTCCTGTGAATATGTATATTTCAAGAAGGTGTTTTGAGAGCCCCAACAACATATGAGCTTTATAATCTTCTTTTATACCACATAGATTAAGTATCTTTTTCATCTTATCTAAAAATATAAACCTACCTTCTTTGTAAAACTGCTTAAATCTATCGTCGGTGCACATTCCTTCAAACAAAAGAACGCCGAATAGCTTACTTTTCTGAATCATTTTGGAAAAACCTTCTATGAAAAACCTTTTCTTTGCTTCTTCTATCTTACCTTCGCTGGCAAGCTTTATCGCCTCATCGGCATTTTCCAAAAGCTCTTTTCTAGACATTGTTAATATGCTTATAAAAAAATCCTCTTTTGATTTGAAGTATACGTAAAAAGTACCATGGGCTACGTTAGCCTTTTCAGTGATGTCGGATATTTTTGTTTTTGTAAAACCTTTCTCGTAAAAAAGCTTTATACCAGCTTCCACTATGGCTAATTTTGTCTCTAAGGCTTTTCTCTTTTTTCTGTTCTTGGCTTTGCTATTTAGCTCTTCCTCTTCTAATTTGCTTACTGACTCGTCAACCATATTTTAATTATAACAAACCGTTCATAAACTTGTCAAGAGTTGATTTGTCATAATTTTCCATATACCTAGCTACATATTTACCTATTATATCTGTTTCAATATTCACATAGTCTCCGGTTTTCTTTGCGTATAGGTTTGTATTCTCCCATGTGTGAGGTATTATATTTATCCTTATAAAATCTTCAAAAACATAGTTGATTGTAAGGCTTATGCCGTCTACAGCTATTGACCCTTTTGGAACTACCATCAATTTATAAGAAGATGGTATATATATATCTAACTCTCTATGCTCTCCTACATTTTTTATGCTTTTAATGTTTGAGACAAAATCAACGTGCCCAAGGACGATATGACCATCTAGTCTCGACACACCAGCTATCATAGATCTTTCAAGATTGACTGGGTCGTTTGGTTTTAGATATTTAAAATTTGTCCTAATCATGGTTTCTGGTGATACGTCAAAGCAAAAACCGTTATCTAGCTTCTTTATGACAGTAAGACAAGCACCGTTTACAGATACGCTATCTCCTATTTTTACTTCCAAAGAAGATTTTACACAAATTCTTGTATTTGTGGCTTTTGATATTGAAGCTACAAAACCTACTTCTTCTACTAGCCCAGTAAACATTAGATTTCTCCTATGGGCTTTCCATAGTAAAAGCCTTGAACAAAATCTGGCTGCAATTTATCTATAAACTTAACATCTTCTTCTGTTTCAACACCCTCTATAAGTATTTTGTAGCCTGAACTTTTCAGCCCTTCAGCTACCCAAGATATAATATCTTTGCCCTCTCTTAAAAAGAACCTATCTAACTTTACTATGTCTGGTCTTATTATGCTTAACTTTTGAAACGATGAATTTTCCGTACCAAAATCGTCCAAGGCTATACCAAAACCAAGGGCTTTCAACTCGTTTACCAAATATCCTATGGATTCTAAAGGCTCTCTTTCTTTTCTTTCAGATATTTCAAAGATTACATCTTGAGAATTTATCATGTCTTCTAAAAGATGTTTCATGCGTTTTTTGTTTTTCTTAAAAATATTTACGATCCTAAGTGGCATATTTATAAAAAGCTTTGGTTTTGGTTTTACATCTAAACTTTTTATTTTTTTTATAGCCAAATCTATAACGTATTCTTCAAAGGCGTATATAATATTTGAAGAGTAAACGATATCCATAAATACATAAGCTGGTATTATTTCCCCGCTTTCTGAAATAAGTCTCATGAGCACTTCATAACCGTATACCTTGTTTGTTTTAAAATCTATTATTTTTTGAAAAACAGGAAAAAGTCTTTTATCTTCCATGGCTTTTACTAAGTCGGATATACCTATGCTAAATTTGTTTTTTTTCATCAAATTACATATTACAACCTTGTTTGAATTGTA
>NZ_JBMFST010000018.1:0-25743 GCF_049967395.1 Hydrogenobaculum sp.
AACCAAAAACCTTGGACAATATCACATCCTAAGGACTTCAACACCTCAAACTGTTCTTTTGTTTCCACACCTTCTGCTATGGTTTTCATTTCAAGGTTGTGAGCTAGCTCTATTATAGTTTTTGTGATAGATTTTGATTTTTTATCGTCCAATATATGTCTTACAAAAGACATGTCTATTTTAATATAATCTATCGGCAAATCTTTAAGATATGAAAAAGAACTATAGCCAGTTCCAAAATCATCAATAGATATCTTAAAATCAGAACTCTTAAGCTTATTAAGCGTAAATAAGGCTGTCTCAAAATTTTCCAAAAATAAACTCTCGGTAATTTCTATATTTATACAGCTTGATAAATCTGTTTTTTTATATTTTGAGACAATATTTACGATTTTTTCATATACATTTTCATTTTTAAAAGAGATAGGTGATATATTTATAGATACGGGTATTGGCATACGTGCAGAAAGCTTTATTCTATATAGATAGTCCAAGTCCTTACATACTTGGTTTATAAGCCAAGATTCTAATTTTGATATAAGACCAGATTCTTCAAGTATGGGGATAAAATGCATAGGCGGAACAAAGCCAAGTTCTTTTGATTTCCATCTTGTAAGCGCTTCAAAACCGACAATCTCTAAGGTTTTTATATCAAAGTAAGGCTGATAATATATTACAAACTCTTCTTTCTCAAAAGCTTTTTCAAGATTTGTTTTATAGAGTAGAAATTGGGAAGCTCTAGAGTTTAAATCATCGCTAAAAAATACATAATTCCATTCTATACCCTTCTTAGCTTTAGCTAAAGATATATCAGCATTTTTATACACCTCTTTGGCAGATGTCCCATTATCTGGAAAAATAGCTATACCAATTTGCATAGCTACACTTATAACGTTGCCGTTTATATTGAAAGGTTGTTCAAAAGCCTCTCTTAATCTATCTAAAATTATTATTATATCTTCTTTGTCCTTTAAATCCGTCAAGATTATACCAAACGTATCAGAAGCTACTCTTCCTATTATATCTGTCGGCCTAAATATGTCTTTCAACCTTCTGCCTACAGCTTTTAAAAGCTCATCACCTATATCAAAACCATATACATCGTTGATATAAGTAAACCTGTATATATCCGCCAACATGAAAGCCCCAAGCCTATTGTAACTAGTCTTACCAGTATTTATAGCGTTCATATCGGAAACCACGAACCAATGGCTCACCTACCCAATTCTCTCATCTCCACCGCTCTTCTCACGTGCATGTCAAGTTCTGCCATCAAAAACGAGTAAGAGAATAAACCGGTAACAGGGTCTTGATTTAAAAGAAAATATAGTTGCTCCTCCAAGCTTTTCTCTTTTGATACATCTTTGCCTATAAATATAAAATTGTCGTCAGCCACAGGGATAACTGCTAAATCCACATAAATATTTTTGCTTTGTTTTGTTTTAAAAAGCACTATACCGTTATGCTCTTTTCCTTGAGATACAACATCCAAGTTTTTATAGTCTAAAATATCTTTATAATTGTATAAAACATCAACTTTTTTACCCAAAAGCTCACTCTCGTCGTATCCAAAAACTTTCAACGTTTTATCGCCCACGTATAAAATTTTACCACCGTTGTCTGTTATGATAAACAATTCCATGTAAGAAGAAAGCCCAGATTCCACCGCCTGAAGAAGCCAACGTGTTTTTATAGCATTAAGAGTCATACCTATATCAAGAGATAGCTCCTCTAACAAGCTTCTTTCTTCCTCTTGAAAAAAGTTTACCTCGTCCGCATACATCCCAAATACACCTATGACATCACCGTTTTTCCTTATAGGTATTGTGGCGCTTGAACGAAATCCTCTTTTTAAAGCCTCTTCTTTCCAGGGTATCATCCTTGGGTCTTTTTCTATATCTTCTATTATGAAAACGCTATTTGTTTTAAAACATGTAGCAATAGGTCCTTTCGACCTTATATCTGACTCATCAAGAGGAATTTCCAGAAATTTAAGATATTCTAAATACATATTATCAGGCGATTTTTTGGGATAATAGGCCGGTACTATTTTATTTATGCTTTTTATATAAAAACCTATAAAGGCAAACTTCACAAAGTGTTCTACCACTATATCGCAAAGGTTTCCAAAAAACAAAGCTTCATCGTAGGGTGTCGAAGCGTTTACGCTTCTAACGATCTCTTGATTTATAGCCCTCATCAACCTATACAACTTTACAATTTTATTTTCCATTTCACCTTCTACGTAAAGTTATTTTTATATGTATTATAGCAAATTAACATAAGCTGTGATAAAATAAACTGATGATAACAAATAAAAATGTGGACTTAAGGGATTTCACAACGATAAAAATAGGTGGAGTAGGCTCATACATGTTTTTCCCAGAAAACGAAAAAGAATTTTTAGACATATACAAAAAACACAAAAACGACAAACTTTACATACTTGGAAAAGGTTCAAACACCATATTTGGAGATTTTAACGGCGTCTTAATAAATACAAAACATTTTTACGATATTAAAATCTCAGAGACAAAAGAAGGTATTTTGGTAAAAGCCTCTGCAGGAGTACCTTTGAAAGACTTAATAAAACTATCCGTGGAAAACAACGTAGAAGAGTTTTACAAGTTGATAGGTTTTCCAGCAAGCATAGGGGGAGCAATAGCTATGAACGCTGGGGCGTATGGGGTTGAGATTTTTGACTTTATAAAAGGTGTATGGTATATAGATAACGATGAAATAGTTTACAAACCAAAAGAAGAAATATTTTATACATATAGGAAAACTGAGTTTGAAAACAAGCCTGTGTTGTACGGAGAGTTTTTGTTTAAAAAAAGCCAACAAGACATAAAACCTTTAGCACAAACTATAAATCAAAAAAGAATGGAAGCTCAACCGCTAAACATGCCCACTTCTGGTTCTACATTTAAAAATCCAAAAGGCCATTTTGCCGGCAAGCTTTTAGAAGCGGTTGGCTTAAAAGGATATAGAATAAAAGATATAGGTTTTTCTCAAAAGCACGCAAATTTTTTGATAAATTATCAAAATGCATCTTTTCAAAATGTAATTGATATATTAAGCATAGCAAAAGAGCGAGTTTACAAAGCTTTTAATATAATATTAGAAGAGGAAATAAAACTGGTATGCGCATAGCGGTTATAACTGGCGGAGATTCACTTGAAAAAGAGATTGCCCTAAAAGGCGCTAAAGCGGTAGAAGAGTCCCTTAAAAGGCTTGGCTACGATGTAAATGTTTTAGAAATAGACAAAGATTTATGTTTTAAGTTGACTAAGATAAATCCAAAAAAAGCCTTTATAATAGCTCACGGGACTTACGGAGAAGACGGCAGAGTTCAAGGGCTTCTGGATATACTAGGCATACCTTACATAGGCTCAAACACAAAAACAAGCGCCATATGTATGGATAAAGACTTCTCAAAACAAATATTTGAACAAAACCACATCAAAACACCGAAGTGGAAAGCTTACAAACCAAAAGATACTATAGATTGGAGCATTTTCCCATGTATTGCAAAACCAGCTTCTGCTGGTTCTAGTTTTGGGCTTTTCAAAGTAGAAGATGATAAATCTCTTAAAGAAGCCGCTCAAAATATATTCAAAATAGACGATAAGCTTATCGTAGAGGAGTTTATAGAGGGTAAAGACATGACGGTGGGATACTTCAAAGGGGCTATTTTAGAACCAATAGAGATAATACCCAAAAAAGGCATATACGATTTTGAAAGCAAATATACAAAAGGTATGTCAGAATATATATTTGTGGAAGATGAAAACATCTCTAAAAGACTAAAAGAAATCACAGCTAAAATAATTGATATATTTGAGTTAAAAGATATAGCAAGGGTGGATTTTAGGGTAAAAGGTGAAGACATATACACCCTTGAAGTAAATACCATACCCGGTCTTACAGAGCTTAGCCTTTTACCTATGGCTCTTAAGAAAGCTGGCATATCTTTTGACAAGATGGTGGAGATGCTTGTAAATGGCTAACTTATACTATTACCGAGGAAGACAAAAGGAAAAATCGTCAAAATGGAACACTGTCAAGCAAGCTTTACCTTTTGTATGGCTTATACTTTTTGGGCTTTTTAGCTTCTTTGCACCTTTTCTTATAGACAGCATAAGCTTTTTCAAAGCAAAAGCCGTAAACGTTTACGGAGACCAAAATATACCGCCAAAGGTAGTGGCAGATGCCATAGGAGCCTACAAAAGGAACTGGCTTTTTATGAACGCATCTGGTATAAAGGATAAATTGGAAAAAGCCACCGGCAACGCCATCGACTCAGTGGCCGTAAAAAAAGACTTCAAGGGCATATTAGATAACGATGTAGTGGTAGATGTTTATATAAAAGAAAGAAAACCCATTGCTGTTGTAGTAAACCAAAACAAAAGCTATCTCATGGACGACAAAGGCGATTTGTTTGATAAAAAATACTTCAACACCAAAGGCCTAACCATCATATATACCCCAGATATAGAAAAAACCCAAAAAGAAGTTAAGCTGTGGTTAAAGCCTATAGCAAACTATTTAAAACAATTTAAAGACAAAAACATCTTTATTACAAACAGCGGGATTTTCGTAGATATAAAAGATATAAACGGAGAGCTTATACTACCACTTTCAAACAAATACGACAAAAAGCAACTTTTAGAAAGACTAAACATAATATTAAATTACGGCCCAAGCTATCTCGCAAACAAAATATTGGATTTACGTTACAACAAGTTTATAACAATAAGAGAAAAAGAAAACAAACAACAACCCTCAAACCCTACAAAAACTACTACAACCCCAAACAACCTTTGAATGTTCACACAAACTTTATATTTCCTTCATAATTCTTATATATAATATTGTAAGGAGAAAATATATGGAAAGAAGAGAGTTTTTAAAAAACATAATTGTAGGCGGAATAGGTTTAGGCATTGGTAGTGCTTTTGGAAGCACGTTGAAGATTACCACACAAGAGCAAACAAAATCTACCAAGATAAAACCGCAGATAGCTTTAACTATAGACGATGGGTGGTTTGATAGGGAAAAAATGGTAAATATAGTAAATCATTACCAAGTACCGGCAAACTTTTTTATCATAGGAAGAGTTATAGAAGAGGACCCAAAACCTTGGATTACAGCCATAGAAAATGGGCATGAATTAGGATGTCATACTTACTATCACGATTTCTTTTCAAGGGAAACTATATCAAAAATTAACGAAGATTTTAGCCTATATGCAAAGACTTTTATAAACAAGCTTGGCACTGAAAACTTCAACAACATAAAACATTTCAGATATCCTTACGGGGACGTTGGCAATTATGCAAACAAGAAATATATAGAATCTCTTATAAAAGCCCACAGTTGGGATATAGCTTGGTGGGATTTGGATTTGTCTTTTTATCATAGACCTCGTTTTGGTGTTTATAAAAACCCAATACAACCCTTAGATAAATTTAAAATGTATATGGAACATATGGAAGAACTATCTATGAAACTTGGCAAGCCAACAAAAACGAAGGTCTTAATGCATTTTAAATATCCAGATGACCTTACGCTAAGAGACGTAATAGAGTATTCTTTAAAGCAAGGCTATGAGATAAAGAGATTATCCGAATTACAAGCGTAGCAAGTAAATAAGCCTAAACAAAACTTCCCTCGGTGTGATATTATATTTTTATGCACTATGAGGATAAGGCATTTCTTGGAATAATAGGTGGAAGCGGTTTATATAAAATATTTGAGGATGTAGAAGAACTAGATATAGATACTCCTTTTGGTAAACCGTCTTCAAAGATATTTTTAAAAAATGGCGTTGCCTTTTTATCAAGGCACGGTGTAGACCACTCCATACCACCTCATCTTGTAAACTACAGAGCAAACATATATGCACTATATAAAATAGGGGTTAGAAAACTAATAAGCATAGGGGCTACAGGTGGCATAAACACGCTTTTTAAAAGCGGAGATATCGTTATAACATCCGATGTTTTAGATTTTACAAAATCAAGGGTATCAACATTTTTTGAAGGAGCATTTTCAAAAGATATAGAGGAAGATGATACACCTTTTTATGAGCTTTTAAAAGCTAAAAAAGTAGTGCATACAGACATGTCAAACATCTTTTGCGAAGAGATGATAGGAATAGCAAACGAAATATTAAAAGATTTAAATTTACATTTTTATGTAAAGGGCGTATACGCTTGCACCGAAGGACCGAGGTTTGAAACCAAGAAAGAGATAGAAATGTTAAAGCATTTAGGAGCAGACATGGTTGGAATGACAGCATGCCCAGAGGTCTTTTTAGCCAGAGAGACCGGTATGCACATACTTCATATAAGCGTAATAACAAACCCAGCAGCAGGTATAGAAGGTCATAAACTTACTTCAAAAGAAGTAATAGATATGATGAAGCAAAAAGACGAAGAAATTAAAAAGTTTTTAACGCTTTTTATACCAAAAGCCCAAAAACAATTCGTATGCCAATGTGAAAATATATTAGAAGGTGCAGATGTATGAAAACAATAGATGTAAGCGATAAGATAGAAACTCTAAGAGAAGCAAAAGCCTATGGCTTCATAGAGCTTAGCAAAGAAACCGTAGAAAAGATTAAATTAAATCAACTACCAAAAGGAAACCTCATAGAGGCTACAAAATTATGCGCTTTATACGGTGCAAAAGCTACTCAACAAGTACTTCCATTTTGCCATCCTATAAACGTTGATTTTGTAGAAGGTGAGATAAATATAAAAGAGAACGGTATAGAAGTGTTTGCCACTGTAAGGGGAATAGCTAGAACCGGCTACGAAATGGAGGCTTTAAACGCCGTAAGTACAATGCTTTTAAACATATACGACATGTGTAAAGGTATAGATAAAAATATGGTTATAAAAGAAATAAAGCTTTTATCTAAGAGGGGCGGAAAGTCAGATTACTTTGAAGATTTATCTGGGGAAAAAGCAGCGGTAATAGTCCTAAGCGATAGAGCCTCAAAAGGAGAATACGAAGATAAAAGTGGCAAAATAGCTATAGAAATGTTAAAAAATTTAAACGCAGAAGTCCTTCATTACGAAGTGATACCTGATAATAAAGATATGCTTATAGATCGTCTTAAAAGCTTACAAAACAAAGTAAACATCATTATAACAAGCGGTTCGACAGGTTTTTCAAAAAGAGATATAGCCCCGGAAGCCACGAAAGAAGTTATAATAAAAGAGATGGTGGGTTTTGAAGAGATAATGAGAGTTTACGGCTATAGAAAAGTGCCAAAAAGCATCATGTCTAGGGCTGTTTGCGGTATCATAAATGAAAACTGCATAGTGATAAACCTACCCGGAAGTAGCGGTGGGGTAAAAGATAACCTCAGTATGATAGGCGGTCTTATAAAACATGCTTTGAAAATGGCAAGAGGTGAAGGACACTAATGAAGCGTCAAAATATGATATCAACGTATGTTAACATGTTAACAATTTTGTTAACAAATGTGTTTGGTGCTTTTTCAAGAAATATTATTTTACAAGAAAAATTTTATTGGCATTATATTTGATAGGAGGTACCTATGAAGAAGATAGAGGCTATTATAAAGCCTTTTAAGTTGGATGAAGTAAAGGATGCTTTAACGGAGATAGGTATAGGCGGTATGACGGTGATAGAGATAAGGGGCTTTGGGCAGCAAAAGGGTCATACGGAAGTGTATAGAGGCACAGAGTACGTGATAGATTTTTTGCCGAAAATAAAAATTGAAATAGTGGTAAAAGATGAGGAAGTTGAAAAAGTGGTAAACACTATTATGAAATCAGCTCAAACTGGAAGAGTAGGTGACGGCAAGATATTCATATTACCAGTGGAAGATGTAATACGCATAAGAACAGGGGAAAGAGGAGAGGCAGCTATTTAAAATGAAAAACTTTGTTAAGGAGGTTTTAATATGAATCAAGCAAAAGCTCAAGAGGTCTTGGACCTAGTCAAAAACGAAGGCATCGAGTATGTGGACCTAAGGTTCTCAGACCCGTTCGGCCAATGGCAGCACCTCACCATACCAGCCTATGAATTATCTATGGATACGTTTGAAAATGGAAGAGGCTTTGACGGTTCTTCCATAAGAGGCTGGCAATCTATAAATGAATCAGATATGTTAGCTTTTCCAGACCCAGAAACATGCTTTATAGATCCCTTTATGGAAAATACCATTGTAATGATATGCGATATCTACGACCCTATTACAAGGGAAAGATATGGAAGAGATACAAGATACATAGCTCAAAAAGCAGAACAATATCTCAAACAAACAGGAATAGGCGATGTAGCTTATTTTGGCCCTGAAGCTGAATTTTTCATATTTGATTCTGTAGAGTTTGGCAACACCGGAAACTCATCTTTCTGGAGAGTAGATTCTGAAGAAGGGTGGTGGAATAGAGAATTTACATCATCTGGTTATAAAATACCAAACAAAAGAGGATACTTCCCAGTACCTCCTTTAGATAAAACCCATGACTTAAGAACTGAAATGGTAACCATAATGAGCAAATACATGGGTATAACAGTAGAATTACACCACCACGAAGTGGCTACGGCTGGTCAAGCCGAGATAGACATAAGGTATGACTCATTGATAAAACAAGCCGACAATCTTTTTAAATACAAATATACGGTAAGACAAGTAGCAGCTAAGTATGGCAAATTTGCTACCTTTATGCCAAAAGTCTTACCAAACGACAACGGTAGCGGTATGCACACACATTTCTCAATATGGAAGGGTGACCAAAACCTATTTGCCGGCTCTGACTATGCAGGCATATCAGAAATATGTAAATACGCAATAGGCGGCATACTAAAACATGGTCCAGCACTGGCTGCTATCACAAACCCAACTATAAACTCTTACCATAGGTTGGTGCCTGGTTTTGAAGCTCCAGTAAGACTTGCTTACTCTGCTAGAAATAGGTCTGCCTCAATAAGAATACCTATGTATTCTCAAAGCCCAAAAGCAAAACGTATAGAAATAAGATTCCCAGACCCAACATCAAACCCATATCTTGCTTTTGCAGCAATATTGATGGCCGCCATAGACGGTATAGAAAACAAACTAAACCCAGGTGAACCTTTTGATAAAGACATATATTCTTTACCACCAGAAGAACTCCAAAACATACCACAGCTTCCAGGCTCATTAGAAGAATCTCTAAAGGCTTTAGAAGAAGATTACGAATTTTTACTAAAAGGTGGTGTATTTACAGAAGAGTTTATCCAAATGTGGATTGAATCAAAGAAAGAGGAAATAAACAGGATGAGATTTACTCCACACCCCCTTGAATTTGAACTATACTTTGATATCTAATATGCTAAAAATAGGGGCTTTCAAGCCCCTTTCCAAATCTAAATTTTAATGAAAGATAACCTCATAAAGCTTTTGCCGTATGGTATAAGGCTTTTAAGAAAAACTATAAAAATAACCTGCGATAGAGACGATTCAAAAGATAGAGCTATCATATATGCATTATGGCATTCTCAAGCTTTAGCTGTAGCTATGTACGGCATAGATAAAAACATTTACAGCATGGCAAGTCAAAACAAAGATGGCGATATAGCCGCTATCTTACTGCAAGGTCTTGGTTTTGGAGTAGTAAGAGGTTCTAGCAACAAAGACAATAAAGACAAAGGAGGAGCCAAAGCTCTTATTCAGATAAAAAAAATTTTAGAAAAAGGTTATAATGTAGCTATAACGGTAGATGGACCCACTGGTCCCCCCAAGAAAGTAAAACAAGGCGTTGTTTATCTTGCTCAAAAAACAAAAAGACCAATAGTGGGTATATATGCAAACATATCAAACTACATAAGCCTTAACTCCTGGGATAGATTTCAAATACCAACACCCTTTTCAAGCATAAAGCTAAATACTACAGAGGAAATATATATAGAAGAAAACGCGGATTTAGAAGAATATACAAAATTGTTGGAAGAAAAGATGATAGAGCTTGAATTAAAAGAAAATACCTAAACATAATTTTAAAAATAAAATATAAAAATGAACAACACCGATGAATTACTAAACAAAAATAGTATCTTTGACATCGATTTACCAAGAGACGAAGCTGCCGAGAGATCTGTGCTTGGTGCTATGCTATACGATATAGAAAACATACCAATAGTAGCAGAGATACTAAAAGAGGATGACTTCTTTGAGCCAATACACCGCACCCTTTTTAAGCTTTTATTAGAATATTATTTTGAAAATGCAAATCTAAGCACCATCGATAGAGTCATATTAAAAGATTTTATAGAAAAAAAGAAAATAACAGACATAACGGAAGACTTTTTAGAAGCTCTCGTATTAGAAGCTGTTACAGATATAGAGATTTTACAAAGCGTCATAAAAATTATAAAAGAAAAAGCTATTCAAAGAGCCATAATAAATTTAGGCATTAAAATAATAAGGGAAACAAAGCAAACTCAAGATTCAAACATCCTTATAGAAACCATACAAAGCGAACTTATAAACATAGCCTCTGACAATATAAACGTCGGATACTTCGAGCTAAAAGATATACTAGAAAATGTCATAAGCATAATAGAAAAATTCGCCCATAAAAAAGAGCTTGTTACCGGTGTACCTACTGGTTTTATTGATTTGGACAAACTCACCACTGGTTTTCACGAATCTGATCTTGTAATAATAGCGGCAAGGCCCGGCATGGGAAAATCGTCTTTTATGCTTTCCATGATGCACAATATGGCTAAAAAAGATATAGCCGTTGGGATATTTTCGCTGGAGATGAGCAAAGAACAGCTTATCATGAGGCTTTTGTCTTCGGCAAGCAAAATAGATATGCAAAGGCTTAGGACTGGAATGGTTACAGACGAGGAGATAAAACTTTTAAACTCTACAAAAGAGGAGCTGTCAAAATTAAAAATCTACATAGACGACTCTCCCGCCATTTCCATATCCGATCTTCGCATAAAAGCCAGAAAGTTGGTGAGAGAAAAAGATGTTAAGATAATAGCAATAGATTATCTTCAGCTTGTAAGGTCCATAAGAGCAAAAGGTAATAGACAAGAAGAAGTAGCTGAAGTATCTAGAAATTTAAAAGCTTTAGCAAAAGAGTTAAAAATACCTGTAATAGCCTTAGCCCAGCTTTCTCGTCAAACAGAGCATAGGTCCGACAAAAGACCGCAGTTATCAGATTTAAGAGAATCTGGTCAAATCGAGCAAGACGCAGATCTCATTATTTTCTTGCATAGACCAGAGTATTACAAAAAAAATCCATTGCCAGAGGAAAAGGGTCTTGTAGAAGTCATAATAGCAAAACAAAGACAAGGGCCCACTGGCATAGTTAGACTTGCTTTTATAAGCGATTTTGCATCTTTTTACCAGCTATCAGAGAAAGCCGCATCGCTTTATTCAAAATACGAGGATGAAGACAACGGTTTAACAGAGGATAGCGATATAGTAGATACAGATATAGACTTGGACGTGGATTTTTAATGGAAAATACAACTACGCAAAAACCATACATCATAGTTTTTGAAGGGATAGACGGTAGCGGAAAATCCACACAGATAAACATAGTTTACGAGCTTTTAAAAGATAAAAACGTAAAGCTGTTAAGAGAACCGGGCTCCACAGAAATAGGAGAGAAAATTAGAGACATATTAAAATCCCAAAAACTAGACCCAAAAACCCAAACGTTCCTAATAGAAGCTTCAAGGGCACATATGATAGAAAATCATTTAAAAGGGTTTAAAGGTATCGTGCTTTTAGATAGATATATATATTCTACAATTGCCTACCAAGGATACGGTTTTGGCATTGATATAAGCTTTTTAAAAACCCTCAACGATTTCGTATGCGATATATATACACCAGATATCGTGTTTCTACTTGATATAGACCCAAAGACGGCTCTTAAAAGGCTTAAAAGAGAAAAGGATGTATTTGAAAATTTAGATTTTCTAAAAAGGGTAAGATATGGATATTTGGAACTTGCGAAAGAATACAACTTTTATACGATAGATGCATCAAAAAATGTAGAGGCCATCACTGATGAAATAACAGCTGTTTTAAAACAACATGGTATATTATCTTGATTTTCTTAAAAGCAAAAACACTACATCCATCAGAGAATAAAAAGCTTTTAAATAGTAAAATTTTCTTATGCATACAATAGATATGATAAACTTACTAAATCCACATTTTTGGCCATATTTCTTGTATGGTGCTTTTGTGGTAGCCTTGGCTTTTTATGTAAGAGCTACAATAGGTTTTGGCTCTGGACTTATTTCAGTATCGCTTCTTAGCTTGATGTTTCCCATAAAGGAAGTGGTGCCAGTGGTGCTAATTCTAGACTTGGCTGGGTCTATACTCTTAGGAGCTTACGATTTTGCACACATAAGGTTTAAAGAATTAACGTGGCTTTTCCCAGGCAGTATAATAGGGCTTATAATAGGTACTTTCATATTAGCAAACACAGACGCTCAAAACATAACAAGATTTTTAGGAGTATTTATCATATCCTATGTGATATACGCCGTTAGTTTTAAACCAGAAAAGCTACCTATTATAAGAAAATTCTGGGCATTTCCATTGGGTATGCTTGCTGGTATTATAGGGAGTCTGTATGGTGGTGGCGGGCCTCCTTTGGTGGCGTATCTTCAGCTAAGAAGAATAGAGAAAAGAAGCTTCAGAGCTACATTTCAAGTAATAGCACTTTTAGATAACATCCTGAGGGTTTTTACCTATCTTAGCGTAGGCCTTTTAAACTTAAAACTGTTTGAAATAAGCCTATCTCTCATACCTTTTGCTGGTTTAGGGCTTTTTGGAGGAAACAAATTACATATGAAAATATCAAACGAAACGTTTATGAGGCTAACACTTATGTTTTTATTTTTAATAGGGATAAAATACTTAATATAAAGCGGGCTTACAACCCGCTTCTTACATTATTGCTTCTTAATGTTTGGTTCGTCGTTAAAACCTTGGAAAATCTCACCTTCTTCATCTGTACGAGAAGCATTTGCTATACCGTACAAAAGGGTAGCAAAAATCCAACCATAAAATATAATTGCCAAAAACATAGAAAGATTAAAGCCTAAATACATAACTTCACCTCCTTAATAATATAATAACATATAAAAATTTTTTTTCAAGCATTATTGTTTCCCTGGCACACCACTGCAATTAGCACACGGTTCCACCAAATGAAGGTTAAACATGGTCTCAAGACCCATCTTTTCAAACCATGGCTCTACGTCACCGGTTTTTACCTTCCACAAGAAGTATTTTTCAAAACCACTCTTTACCCAGTGCATCCATTTACTCCTTTTCTGTAAGGTCCAAGCTCTTGGTGGTATTACCGGATAAGCTATAAAACCAGCGGCATCGTTACCCATATCAGCTATACATATAGCAGCCAAAGTAGGCATATACCTTTCTGAGCTGTTCCTTATATCGGATACTATGTTTAAAGCAGTAGCCAAAGCCATACCCTCTATCATCTGCCCGGTTTTTGGAGTACCAGTAGGTACTGGAGTTTGCTCTACCGGTGGCATAGCAGCCACTACACCAACAGCGTATATGTTTCTATAATTTGGATTGTTAAAACACTTATCCACTATAACCATCTTGTTGGCCGGATTTGCTACCTTATCACCAGCGCTTGCCACTACATCTGTACCCATAAAGCTTGGCATAAGCATAGTAAAGCTAGACTCTACCTCATATTCTTTTCCGTTTAAATCTTCATAAACTACAGAGTTTGGATTTACCTTTTTTGCTTTTACATTCACTACAGGTCTTATATCTCTTTCAGCCATTAGATCTTCCATAACCCTTTTAGAACTTCCCACACCGCCTAAACCAAGATGACCCACAAAAGGTTCGGAGGTTATATAATGTATTGGAAACTTATGCCTTAGGCCTCTTTTCTTTGCTTCATAATGTAGCATAAAAGCAAATTCATACCCTGGACCAAAACAGCTAGTGCCTGGCTTTGCACCAACTACCACTGGACCCGGTTTTTCAAAAAACTTTTCCAAAGCTTTGTTAAGGTGTAAAGCGTGATCAACAGTACAAACCGAATATCCATTTTCCTCTTGACCCTCTGTAAATACAAGCTTCGGACCAGTAGCTATTACAAGATAATCGTACTCTAACACTTTACCGCTTTTTAACGTAACTTTGTTGGCATCTGGGTCTATCTTTTCAGCGTCTTCATTTATAAAATCTATGTTCTTTTTCTTCAAAGCAGGTTGAAGAGGAGTGGATATATCCCCAAATTTGCGCCATCCTATAGCCAAATGAGGATACGCTGGCGTAAAACCAAAATAAGGTCTTCCAGAGACCACTTTGATATCAAGACTAGCATCTAATTTCCTTAGATTGTAAGCGGTAGATACACCACCTACACCACCGCCTATAATGACTACTCTTTTTGCCATAATACCTCCTAAAGTTAGATAATACTTAATTATAATATATCTGCATACGCGTAAGTAAATAAATATATCTTATAAGAAAATAAATCTTTCTTATATATAAAATAAATATGAAATTGTCAAAGACTATTTACCCGTGCTTAGATACATAGTTAAATATTATTATGAAAACAACAAATACAATAATGATTACAGTGGGGGTTAAAACGAATATGAACTTATCGTGAGCATTTAGCTTTTTGCCCATAACAACCACTCCTTTGTTTTTAAGATTTTATTAAAATATAAATTTAAAAGAATTTGACAATGACTATATTGATTGTGGTTTTTGTTTTTTGATCTTTTTAAGTAAGATTTTTATATCAAGTACAAGGGCTGAAGCCACAAATATAGAGGAAAGGGTACCTACAACAACACCTATCAAAAAAGCAAAAGAAATATCTGATAAAACATTTCCACCAAAAAGATATAGGCCTAAAGAAGATAAAAACACCGTAGAAGATGTCATGATGGTCCTTACTATATTTTGGTTAACAGACAAGTTTATAATCTCAGATAAGTCCATACCTTTTCTTAATTTGAGGTTTTCTCTTATCCTATCAAAAACTACTACGGTATCCGTTATGGAATAACCAGCCACAACCAGAATCGACGCCAAAACATCCAAGCTAACTTCCTTATAAGTCCAAGAGTAGGCGCCTACCACTATAAAAACGTCGTGAGCAAGTGCCAATATTCCACCAAGGGCAAACAAAAATTCATACCTAAAGGATAGATATATCAATATGCCCACCAAAGCTGTAATTATAGCCCATACGGCCTTTTTCCTTAGCTCTCCACTTACCACAGAACCGATATCTTCTCTTTGTAAAAGCTGAAAACTACCAATACTATTTAACGCTTTTTCTACAAGGCTTGGCTTCTCACCCACCCTTATCTTTACAATAATATCCCCGGTGTTTGTGCGTTGAACAACAGCATCTTTAATATTCACCTTATAAAGAGCATCATCTACTTGTTTTACACTTACAGGTGTTTGGAACCTTACTTCCAGCATTGTCCCACCGGTAAAATCAAGACCAAGATTTAAGCCTCTTGTATACAAGCTGAAAGCTGAAAGCAATATCAATATTATAGATATCACATAAGAATAGTATCTATACTTTATGAAATGTATATATTTAATCCGCATAACTTGTATTAGTATATCATAAATTGATATTGCCAACCAAAAGTATAAAGTTTATAATATTTAGTATGGAAAAGGAAAAACTTGAAGTGGAAAGCTTTGAAGATGAAGCTCAAATGGCAAGGGAACAAGCCCTTAAAATGCTTTTTAGCGCATTTTTACCGCCAAAAGAGATAAGGGAAGAGGTAATAAGGCAGATGAGAATATCAGAGATGGCTTTCTGGAAAGCTTTAAAGGCTGTTGTGGATTATAAGGTCCAAAAGCTTGAGAAAAAGACAGAACCTAAGCAAGAGACCAAGAAAAAAGCAAAGAAAATTGATATAGAATGACAAAAGAGTTAGAGAACTTAAGAAGCGAGATAGACAAAATAGATGCAAAGATAGTAGAGCTTCTAAACAAAAGAGCAAATATTGCAAAAGAGATAGGAAACATAAAAAAACAGCAGAATATACAAGTTAGGAACCTACAAAGGGAAAAAGAAGTTATATCGAATGTACTAAAAGAAAATGAAAAATACGGCGTATTCCCAAAAGAGGCGTTAGAAATAATATATAAAGAGATTATATCTGCTATATCGTCTTTAGAAGGCTCTGTAAAGATAGCCTACTTTGGGCCGAAAGCAACATTCACACATCAGGCAGCCATATCCCATTTTGGGTTATCTTCTGATTACATTGCCTGTGATTCTATATCTACAGTTTTTGAGCTTGTAGAATCAGGAAACGCCCATTACGGAGTAGTGCCTATAGAAAATACTATAGAGGGCATAGTAAACCATACCATTGACCTTTTAATGGACACAGAGCTTTTTATAGTGGGAGAAATCATAATACCAATAAACCTATTTTTGTTATCACTAGAAACAGATATTGCCAAAATAAGCAAAGTATATTCCCATAAACATGCGTTAGCCCAAAGCAGGAAATTTTTAGAAAAGCATCTTCCTTTTGCAGAAATATTAGAAGCTAAAAGTACCGCAAACGCCTGTGAAATAGCTCAAAAAGAGCCAGGCACAGCAGCCATAGCATCTGAAGTAGCCGCTTATGTCTATGGTTTAAACATATTGGCAAAGAATATCCAAGATCAAAAAAATAACTTCACAAGATTTTTAATAATAGGTAAAACGCTTACAAAGCCCACAGGAAAAGACAAAACCAGTATAATCATGGGTGTAAAAAACCAAACAGGAGCCCTTTACAAAGCCCTTGAAATATTTTATAGGCACAATATAAACCTTACCAAAATAGAGTCAAGGCCTTCTAAGAAAAAGGCTTGGGATGATATATTTTATGTAGATATGGAAGGGCATATAGAAGATAAAAATGTAAAAGAAGCACTAGAAGAACTTGACAAAAACAGTCATATGATAAAATTTTTGGGCTCTTACCCAAGATGAACCTAAAAGAGTTTAGCGCTTTAAACGTCGCTTTTAATATCCTTGGTGGTATAATAGCTGGCTTATTTGTTGGATATATGCTTGATAAGTTAGCTCTTGAAATCTTCCATAAAAACACATCCCCTTTGTTTTTGTTTGTATTTTTAGCTTTTGGTATAATAGCTGGTTTTAAAAACGCTTACCAAGATTTTAAAAAAACGTTAAAAGATGATTAATTTTTTCGTAGTTAGCATATTTCCAGAAATAATAGAGTGTTATGCTAAATTTGGTATCTTATCAAAAGCCATAAAACAAGGGTCTGTAAGGGTACATGCAATAAACCCAAGAAATTTTTATGAAAAAGTGGACGATACCGCCTACGGCGGATTTCCAGGAATGGTATTAAAACCAGAGCCTATAGTAGCCGCTTATGAGCATGTGTTGTCTATTGCCTCTGAAAAACCCTTCGTAATAAAACCAGAACCGTGGGGCAAGAAAATCAATCAACGCATGTTAAACAATTTAAAAGATAAAAAAAATATTATAATATTATGTGGTAGATACGAAGGAATGGATAAAAGAGTGGACAACATAGTGGACTTGGACGTATCAATAGGAGATTTTATACTAAGTAGCGGAGAATTGGTAGCGCTCTCAATAATAGATGGTGTCGCAAGACTTTTAGAAGGGGTTTTATCAGACAAAGAAAGTTTATGTCAAGACTCTTTTTCAAATAAATGGCTTGGTTATCCAGTTTATACAAGACCAGAAGAATTTAAAGGACATAAGATACCGTGGGTGTTAAAAACTGGAAATCACAAACTAATAGAGCTTTGGAGTCTATGGGAACGAATAGAGCTTACCACAAGATTAAGACCAGATTTGATACCAAAAAAATTAACCAGTATAGAAGAGCTATTTTTAAAAGCTATAAAAGCAAATCTAAGTTTTGAGGAGATGTTAGGTTGGAACAAAAAAATGTTATAGACGGCAAAATCCTTGAAGAACTAAGGAAGATAATCTATGAATTAACTGGAAACTACTATCCAGATGAACGTTTAATGCTTTTAGCAAAAAAATTAAACATGTTTTTAGAGGAAGGGAAACCTGAAGAATCACTCAAAGCAAAACTAGATGAATTATTCAAAGAGAAAAAACTAACAAAAGATATATTGAATATCATCACTGTCCCAGAAACAAAATTCTTCAGAGAAAAGTTGCAGCTTGATACGTTTATGAAAGAAATAGTTTTGAAAATCATCTTTCCATCTGTTCCCAAGGGTCAACCAGTAAAAGTGGCATCTTTTGCATGCGCCACAGGAGAAGAAGTTTACACCTTAGCGATGATGTTTGAAGCAAACGCTGTACCATATCAAATAATAGGTTTTGACATAAACGAAAGCTATTTAGAGAAAGCAAGAACTGGCATATATCCAAAAAGAGAGATGCTTGATATACCGCAAGAATATCATAAATTTTTAGATATAAAAGAAGATAGTTTCAAAATAAAAGATTCTATAATGAAAAAAACACAGTTTAAGCAGTTAAACCTCATAAAAAAAGAAGATTTTGCACCCTATAAAGAGTTGTTTGATGCAGCGTTTTGTAGAAATGCACTAATATATTTTGACGACAATTCAAAGCTAAGTGCCATAAGAAATATAGCTTACACTATAAAAATTGGTGGTTTTTTCACAGTATCTATGACAGAAGTACTAAGCCGCATACACACTCAGTTTTTCGAAACCGTAAAAATAAACAACATTTTCTTTTATAAAAAGATTAAATAAGCGTAAAGGAAAATATAGAGATTTTAGAACTAAAGTTAAATTGCGAGGGAAGGATTTGAACCTTCGACCTTCGGGTTATGAGCCCGACGAGCTACCAAGCTGCTCCACCTCGCAAGAAGATTTTATCATATTAAAAGCTTAAATTCAATGATAAAACTCATGTTTAATGCTATATATATCTGATATAATCAACATTTATGCAAAGCAAATACATAATAGACATTGTTACGCCAGATAATTTAGACGAGTTTGTAAATCTTGTAAAAGATTATATAAAAGTATCAGACATAGTATGCTTAGAAGGTGAGCTTGGAGCGGGAAAAACCACGTTTGTAAAAGCGTTTCTAAAAAGCTATAACTTTTACAACGTATCAAGCCCAACATTTTCAATAATAAACGAATACAAGTTGAAAGACTTTGATGTGTTACATGTAGATTTCTACAGAGTAGAAAATGTAAAAAGTTTTATAGATTATATAAAAGAAAAGCAAAACGAATCCATAACCTTTGTAGAATGGCCAAAAGAAATAGAATGCACAAAAACACTAAGCATAAAAGATGTAGGTAAAAATAGAAGGCTGTTTAAATTATGCCTATAGATGCTATAATAATAGGTGGGCCTACGGCATCCGGCAAAACAGAAATTTCCCACGAGTTGGCAAGACTTTTAAACACAGAGATAATAAGCGCAGATTCCATGTGCGTTTACAAGTTTATGAACATAGGCACCGCAAAGCCAAGTTTAGAAAAAAGAAAAGAGATAAAATAGCATATGATAGATGTAGTATTGCCAAACGAATATTTTGATACTTATATGTATATAGAAAGAACCAAAGAAATTATAAATAAATTAAAGCTATCAGGTAAAATCCCAATAATAGTAGGTGGTACATACCTTTATATCCAGGCACTCTTATACGGCTTACCAGAAACTTCAGAACCGGACTTTAAGCTTAGAAAGAAACTAGAAAGCATAGTACAAAAAAAGGGACTTGATTTTTTATACAAAAAGCTTAAGACCGTAGATAAAGTATATGCAGAAAAGATAGGAAGAAACGACAAAAAACGTATAATAAGAGCGTTAGAAGTATTTATAAACACAGGAAAACCTTTTTCCACATTCCACAAATGGCAAGAACCAAAGATGAAAGTTTTAGGCTTTTATACAAACCTTACCCAAGAAGAGCTAAACGAAAATATAGAAAAAAGAACATACCATATGATAGAACAAGGGCTTGAGGTGGAGTGTATAAACTTGCTTTGTTTAGGATACAAAGAAGCTATGACCTCTTCTCAAGCAATAGGCTACAAGGAAATGATACCCTACATAGAAGGGAAAGCAAGCCTCAAAGAGGCTGTGGAAAACATTATAAAAAATACAAAAGAATACGCCTCAAGGCAAAGAAGATGGTTTCAAAAAACCCCTTTCATACCTATAAGAACCCTTGAGGATATCAAACACCACCTGCAATCGCTGGGACTATAGAAAGCGTATCTCCATCTTTTAGCTCTGTGTCTATACCCTTTAAGAACCTTATGTCCTCGTCGTTTAGATACAAGTTTACAAACCTTCTTAGCTCTCCGTTTTCATCTACAAGTCTTTCTTTGAAACCTGGGTAAGAGGCTTCTAAAGCATCTATAAGCTCCTTTATGTTTTTAGCCTCTACGCTTACTTCTCCTTGGCCATTGGCCAACCTTCTCAAAGGTGTTGGTATCCTAACGGTTATAGCCATATCATCTCCTTAAGCCAAAAGGCACCGCCATTTATATAGCGCTTACGGCAAGCGCTGCCTAAAGTTATAATTATAGCACAAAACTTCCTAAAGTAAATCTCTACACATATACATTGTTGCAAAATCTTGCATACTTATTTTGCTCATCACATTTTAAAGAGTAAATACTATATTAAAAGCATGGAAAACTTAAATTACTCAAAGTTTAATAGAATGTTTTTGGCTGGCAAAGATAAGGGAGATTTATCAAAGGAGTTAGAGCATCTACTTATATCTGTAAGAGTCCTTTACAAGTCCTACATGATAGATATAGAAAATATGGATAAAGAGGATATAAAATACGATTACTTAGAACATAAAAACAACTATGAAAATACGATAAGGCCGTTTTTGATGAAAAAAGATATACTCATGGACAAAAATCTATGTGAAAAAGCAGAGCAAATATCAAAAACTTACGAGGAATTCTTAGATACGCTGGCAAAAAAGATATAAAGTTAAATACTCCCTTTAAACATATCAAATATCTGATTTACATCCTTATCGCCTCTACCTGATAAATTTATTATCATTAAAGCGTTGGGATTTTCTCTTGCAATATCTATAGCCTTTACAACAGCGTGAGAAGATTCTAAGGCTGGTATTATACCTTCTGTTTTTGCTAAAATCTTAAAACCATTTAAAGCCTCTTCGTCTGTAGCGTATATGTATGTAGCTCTTTTTGTGGCTTTTAAGAAAGCATGCTCTGGACCTACACCAGGATAATCAAGACCAGCAGATACAGAATGAGTGCCTAATATTTGCCCTTCTTCGTCCTGCATAAAGTAAGATTTCATACCGTGTAAGACACCGATCTCACCGTCCGACAAAGGTGCCGCATGTTTTCCACTGGCAAGACCTAGCCCACCTGCTTCAACACCTACAAGCCTAACCTCTTTGTCGTCAATGAAAGGGTAAAAAATACCTATGGAGTTTGAACCTCCACCCACACAGGCTATAACAAAATCAGGAAGCCTTCCTTCTTTTTCTATTATTTGAGCTTTTGCCTCTTCTCCTATTACTTTTTGAAAATCTCTAACGATCATAGGGAAAGGATGAGGTCCTACCACAGAACCCACCACGTAATGGGTAGTTTCAACGTTTGTAACCCAATCTCTCAGCGCCTCGTTGATGGCATCTTTCAAAGTTTTTGTACCAGAGGTTACCACTTCTACCTTTGCTCCTAAAAGCTCCATTCTAAAAACGTTTAACCTCTGACGTCTGACATCTTCTTCGCCCATATAAACCACACACTCAAGACCAAGCAACGCACAAGCGGTAGCCGTAGCCACGCCGTGTTGTCCTGCTCCTGTCTCCGCTATGATACGGTGTTTACCCATTTTTTTAGCCAAAAGGCATTGTCCTATGGCGTTGTTTATTTTGTGCGCTCCTGTATGTAGCAAATCCTCTCTTTTAAGGTATATCTTAGCACCAGCAAGTCCAGAAAGCTTTTCAGCGAAATAAAGAGGGGTCGGCCTTCCGGCGTAATCTTTCAGATAATAATTAAGTTGATTTTTAAAAGATTCATCGTCTTTGAGTTTTTTATAAAAATATTCAAGCTCTTCGAGAGCATACATCAACGTTTCAGGCAAAAACCTTCCACCAAAAGCTATATCTCCTTCTCTAAAATAACCTTTTTCGTCCGGTTGACTGTACATAAAAATATTTTACATCAATAGGCTATATGAAGTGCATCCAAAATAGATTTATTTTTTATAAGGTCTTTCTTAGCCCATACTTCATTTTGAGTTTCCCATATACCTATCATAAGAGTGTAATCTTTTTCATCTTTGTTGTAAAGTTTCACAAAACTGAGTATTTTTAAAAATTCATCTTCGTTGTTTGGTAACTCTTTCGCTTTTCTGTATAGATACTTACCAGCCTCCTTTGTAATATAAGCAGATTTTAGACTTACACCAAAATTTACAAGCTCACTATAAAAAGAAACAATGTTTTCTATACCGTAGTTTTGTTTTAACATGTAAAGCAACACGTTTTTCGCTATCTGCTCTATAAAAGCTTTTTGTTGTTCTAAAAATGGAGAAATGGCCTCTATGCGAGATATTTTTGAGATAATTTGTTTTATAAGCTCCTCATAATATTGAATATTTTCTTTAACCGTATTGTATATCAAAAACTCTGTTATATCTTTTTTAAAAGCTCCAAACATGTTAGACACATCTAAATCTTTAACATTAAACTCAAAAGAATTTTTTTTAAGGCTTTCTTTGTCTTTTAAAAAGACATATATATAATTTCCAGAAGTCGAGATTTCATAATAAAATTTAATAAAATATCCATCATCCTTTATATAACCGTAGCGATTCATGATAGCCAAATAAGATGCCACATCTTCAAGAGTATAAACTTTCGCATCTTTTATATAAACATCCTTTGCGGTGGGTCTTTGAGCGGTGTTGCCTTTGGCGTTTTGTAAAATGTTTATAAAAGGTATCTCTATATCTTCATAGTCTTTTAACAAGTATATAGCGTACTTTGCCATATCAAGGCAATGTTTTACTTCAACTCCAGACACATCGTCAAAAAACCAAGCATCCGAAGAAAAAGCAAACTGAACACACTTGTAAGCTACCAAAAGCTTAGCAATAGTTATTTTGTCTTCTTCATCTTCAATGCCTTTTTCTTTCAAAAACTCTTCTACATCCTTTACACCAAGGATAACATCTACGTATTCAAACAGAAGCCGCTTCACATCTATTTTAAACTTTTTAGCTATATTTTCTAAATTTTCTTTAACTTTTCGTCTTAAAAATTCCAAAGCCTCCCTCAAAGGTCCACGCCAATATTGATTCCAATCAGGATGGGCACCAGAGTTGCATCCACAATGGGTACGCCATCTCTCTATTCCGTGAGGGCAACTCCAAGAGGTATTTTCCACTAGTTTAAACTCGTAATCAAAGTCTTTTAATTCTTCCACAAGATCGTTTAAGGCTTTTAAAGGTATCAATTTGGAAAGATAGGCAAGCCCCATTTCTCCAAACTTTTTATGATGGCCAAACGTTTCCCCATCCGTAGCAACTATTGGAACAACATCGCCAGACTGTCTAAAAGTATCTGCCAACCTTTTAACGTCTGTGAGTAAATCTTCAAAAGAAAGTTTACCAGAGATAATACCATCGTATATAAAAACTTTGATATTGCCATTCTTTAGCCTTATATAACCGTAGTTTTTAGAAGTTTTATTGTGAACTTGATGAGGAGCCAATATTACATACTCTATTCCAAACGCCTTGAAGACTTCTAGCGTCTCGTAATCTACAGCGCATTCTGGCAACCACATACCCTTTGGCTTGACACCAAAATAACGCTCGTGGGTTTTTATACCCCAGTAAACCTGTATTTCTTTATCAAACCTCGGATCCAAAGGCAATATAGTATGATTGAAACTAATAGCAAGTGCGTTTTTTGAGCTTTTCTTAAGGACATCCAAAAGATAAGGAGCATGTTTTTCAAACCAGCTTAAAAGGGTATAACCTACGTTAAAGCTAATATTTTCATAGTTATTTACTATATCTACCACCAAATCGTCTTCTTTTATATGAGCGTAAGCATTAGGAAGATAACATTCTCTTAGAATCCTTTTATTCCAATTTTCATAAGGATAGGCAGACGGTTCTAAATCAATTTCGCCCAAAGAAGGGCTTATTCTAATAGGTTGGTAAAAATGCCCATGTACTACAAAGTATTTATGAGCCTGCACCAAACAACCCCTCCTCAAATAGCATCTTTAATGTTTTTTTATCTTTTACTATACTACCTTGTTTCCCTCTCAAAAACCATATAAACACCCTCGATTGTAAAAGCCCTAAAAATGTAAAAGCAGCCTCCTCTATATCTAAATCTTTCTTTATAATTCCTTCCTCAACACCTCTATGAAAAAGAATGCTTATAAGGTCAAAATAGTTTTCTAAAAAACTTACCACAGCCCTGTTGTCGTATATGTTTGAGCGTGATAATTCAAAGCACAAAACTGGAATAGCACCTTTACTTTTTTCAAGCATATCTATATGTGTATCCATAATCTTGTCTATCTTTTGCTGTATTGATAAATCCCTATCAAAGACTATGGTTCTTATAGCATTTAAACACTCTCCTGTATATTTTTTTACCACCGATTGCACTATATCGTTCATATCTTTAAAGTGCTTAAATATAGCGGCATCAGTTATGTTAAGCCTAGCGGCTATGTTTTTTGCCGTAAACCCTCTTAAACCCTCTTGGGCTATCACCTCAGCCGCTATCTCTATTATTTTGTCTTTTGTGCTTTCTCTTTGAGTAGTCTTTTCTTCTACCGCCTTATGCACTCGCTTCCACCGGTTCTATATGAACAAACTTCTTCTTA
This sequence comes from Hydrogenobaculum sp., assembly GCF_049967395.1. Taxonomy (NCBI): domain Bacteria; kingdom Pseudomonadati; phylum Aquificota; class Aquificia; order Aquificales; family Aquificaceae; genus Hydrogenobaculum; species Hydrogenobaculum sp. The sequence continues at coordinate 24,935 of NZ_JBMFST010000018.1, forward strand.
CCTTTTTCTTCAAACTTCACTACACCATCTTTAAGAGCAAAGATAGTATAATCTGAGCCAAGACCCACATTCTTACCTGGGTGCACCTTGGTACCTCTTTGACGTATTATAATAGAACCAGCTTTTACAAACTGGCCGCCAAAAGCCTTAACACCAAGACGCTTTGAATTACTATCTCTACCGTTTCTTGTTGAACCACCGCTTGCCTTTGATGCCATAACTCACTCTCCTATAGATAGTATAGAGATTTTTGTATAAAACTGCCTGTGTCCTCTTAGCTTCTTAGAATGCTTTTTTGGAAGATGCTTAAAAATAAGCACCTTCTTATCTTTAGCAGTAGATAAAACTTTTGCTTTAACCTTACCGCCAAGCTTCACGGCGCCATCTTTTACTACGCTTAAAGCTGGAAGTTCTATCTCCTCGTTTTCTCCGAAAGGAAGTTTTTCCACCTTTAAAACATCGCCCTCTTTAACTACGTACTGTTTTGAACCAGTTTCTATAACAGCATACATAAGCACTAACCTCTAACCTTTAATTGTGATCAACAATTATATCAAATAAAATTACTAAAATCTATGATACATAGCATTTATCTAACAGTTGGTAGGACAAGCACCGGTACCAGATGTATCCCTTATGCCTGCATAAGATACGCATATCATATAGTATTGATTTATATAAGAATCGTATACACATACATTTCCATTTTGGCTTGTTATGCCTCTTGCATCAAAGGATATCGGATTTGAAGTTTCTGTATAGCTAAGATAAGAGCTCTCGTAAGACGGCAAAGTGTAAGACTCTACAAC
>NZ_JBMFST010000019.1:0-25113 GCF_049967395.1 Hydrogenobaculum sp.
ATGGCAGAAAAAAAGAGAGATGGCAGAAACGTTTATAAACATAGCAAAGCATTTTAGTCCTAAAATAAAAGTTTAAGGAGCTAAAGGTGAGATTACCAGAAAGGTTGGTGGAAAGAATAATAAATAAGTTAGTATCCGAGCTTTTAACAAAAAAATATATAGAAGTAGAGGATGTAGATTATTTTAAAAAACAGTTGCTAGCAATATTTAAAGAAGCCGATGAAGAAGAAAAAAACTTAGATGAAAGAGCAAAAGAAATATTAAAAGACCAACTATCTTATATAGAAAAAGAAAACATAGACTATAGAACAGCCTATAGAACTATAAGAATGAAGCTGGCTGAAGAAATGAAAATAGAAACAAAACCTAGAGAGCGCATGAACCAAATAACCAATAGAATAAGAGATCTTATTAAAAACGACCCAAATATAGAAATTTATGAAGATATACCAATGATAAGAAAAGTTATATCCTCTATCCTTATAGAAGCCGCCAAAGAGGAAGAAGAAATAGAGAAAGAAGTGCGTACGCGTATAAAAAACTACTCAAAGAAGATTGTAGAAGGCACGTCGGAGTGGAATATTCTATATAAAAGGATATATCAAGACACTCTAAAACAAAGAGGCCTTGCTTAACAGCAATTATAAAAAAAATTAATTTTTTTTTAATAAAATCTTAATACATAAAATATAAAATAAAGATTAAAATAAAAATAACTTTGTTTAGGAGGTATTTTACATGGCTGTAAAAGCAGACAGAACTTTAGATGCATCTGGTCTCAATTGTCCTTTACCGGTACTTAAAACCAAAAAAGAAATGGCAGAAATGTCATCTGGTCAAATTTTGGAACTCATCACCACAGATCCTGGAGCAAAAGCAGATATACCAGCTTACTGTAAAAGAACTGGCGATGAGTTACTAGAAACTGTGGAAGAAGGTGGAAAAATTATATTCTATCTAAAGAAAAAGTAAGGAGTTTGCTATGGAAAGACTGGCTATAATAGCCACAAAAGGTACGTTAGATATGGCATATCCGCCGCTGATACTAGCATCGGTAGCTGCTTCAATGGGTTTAGAAACAGCCATATTCTTTACGTTTTATGGCTTGAATATAATACATAAGGAAAAAGTAAACCAGCTGAAGTTGGCTCCCGTTGGAAATCCGGCTATGCCTATGGCTTTCCCACCGTCTATGGAAGAAAAGTTTCCTTTCCTTAAAAGCGTGTCAAACTTTATACCAGGCCCGCCTCAGCTAATGGGTGTAATACCAGGAATGACAGATTTAATGACTGAAATGATGAAAAAATCTATAAAAGAACATGGTGTTGCCTCTATACCAGAACTTCTTGAGCTATGCAAAGAAGCCGATGTAAAAATGATACCTTGTCAAATGACTATGGACCTTTTTGGATACAAATATGAAGATTTAATAGATGGTTTAGAGCCTCCAGGCGGTGCTATGACGCTTTTTGACTTCATATTGGAAGCCGATAAGCCTATAACAATTTTTGTATAGGATAGAGTATGGTATTGGCTAGGTTGTGTAGTTGTAGTGAAAGGCTTATAAGATTTTTATTATATTCTTATAAGCAAATCTTAATTGATTTTTTAAATTTTAGGATTAAACTTATTAAAGGAGAGATTTATGGCGGTACCTAACGGATTTGATAAGATTATTTTCTATATTTTAACTGTCCCATTTTTTGAAAGAGCTGATGCGGTGACCGGTGAGCTTATAAACCCTCAAGCGGGTGCACCTTTTTTCTTGGCTACTGCAGCTACTACGATGGACTTTGAAGTAGAGATGGTTATTACCTCAGAGGCTGGATTTTTATTGATGAAAGACAATGCAAAAAAGGTTAAAGTAAGACCTGGTGTAGAGCAAACTGTATATGATTTCATAAAAATGGCAAAAGAAGCAGGAGTAAAGGTATATCTTTGCGTACCATCTTTAGATTTGACGGAAGAATACAAGAGAGAGGATGTAAATACTGAACTTTGTGATGGTATAATAGGTGGTGCTGCATTCTTGGACAAAGTAATGAGTGGCGAGTACGCCGTTATAACTCTTTAAGGAGGTAATTGTTATGGATGGACACGCTTATGGATACAATCTTCCCATATCACAGAAGACTAAAGATGTGCCATGGGAAGAGAAGGTTAGAATTGTAGAGGAAGTCAAATCTGACTTTCGCTATCACGAATACATATTTGGGTGTTTAAACTGCGGTGTGTGTACTGCATCATGCCCATCAAATAGATTCTTTGATTATTCGCCCAGGGAGATAGTCCAAAGATTTTTGGAAGATGATGTGGAAGTGCTTTACGACATGATGCACGAATATATATGGGCTTGCTCTCAGTGTTTCACATGCTGGATAAGATGCCCGTTTGTAAACAACCCAGGCGGTTTAGTGGCTATAATGAGAGAAGTAGCTGTTAGAAACGCTTTTGATGCAACCAAAGATCTTCTCAAACCGTACGGTCGTGTGCTCTTGAAGGTTATGACCACTGGTAACCAGCTCTCAGCGGATATGCTTCAGCCGGACTTCTTCCCAGACTGGGGTCCAAAGATGGCTGACAATATGGAAAACCTGAGAGCAAAGCGTATGGCCATCCCGTTTGACGTAGGTAAAGCTGTAAAAACAGCTTGGGAAGTATCTCTTCAAACTGCCATAGAACTTTACAGTATTTGGAGAGAAACAGGTATATTTGATATGCTTGAGAAGATAGACCCCAACCTCTACAACGTTATTATGGATATGGTAGAAGAAAACGAAGAGCGTTGGGAAGATATGCAAGAAGAGTGATTTATGCAATTTTTGGCGTAGTGCCAAAAAAATTTTTTAGGAGGTTAGTTTTATGAGTTTACTTAGATATGACAAGACCAAATTTCCAATTCAAAACAACCACGCTCACTATGATGAAGTATTTGAGCGTATGGAAGAATTGGAAGCAAAGGGTGAGATCCTTATACATAGAATCACTGAGGAGCATAAACCCGTAGAGGTTTATACAAGAACTGGTCGTATAAAGACTGTGCCTACCAACAAGTTGTGGCATCATAAATCTTGCGGACAATGTGGTAACATACCAGGATATCCTGCTTCTATATTCTGGTTTATGAACAAGTTTGGATATGATTATCTTAACGAGCCACACCAAACTTCTTGTACCGCATGGAACTACCACGGTTCTGGCACATCAAACCCAGTAGCATTGGCCGCCGTATGGCTAAGAAACATGCACCAAGCTTGGAAAACCGGTTATTATCCTTTAATTCACTGCGGTACATCTTTTGGGTCTTATAAAGAAACCAGGGAACAGCTTATAATGAATAAAGAGTTGAGAGATGCTGTAAGACCTATACTTAAAAAGCTTGGTAGATTAGGACCAAATGGTGAATTGATAATACCTCAAGAAGTAGTACATTATTCAGAATGGACACATGCAAATAGATACAAAATAAAAGAGTTATATGAGAAAGAAGGTAAACCAAAGGGTATAGATGTATCCAATGTGAGAGTTGCTATACACAACGCTTGCCACGTTTGGAAAATGATAGCTGACGATTACGTATATGATCCAGAAATATATGGTGGCCAAAGACCAGCAGCATCTGCGGCTGTTATAAAAGAGCTGGGAGCTACAATTGCTGACTATTACACATGGTATGATTGCTGTGGTTTTGGATTTAGACATATCTTGACAGAAAGAGAGTTTACTAGGTCTTTTGCTATAAACAGAAAATTGAAGGTAATATACGAGGATGCTAAAGCAGATCTTATAGTTACTCACGATACTGGTTGCACTACAACTTTTGAAAAGAATCAATGGATAGGTAAGGCTCATGACATGTACTATCCAGTGGCTGTAATGTCAGATATTATGTTCTCAGCTTTAGCTTGTGGTGCACATCCATACAAGATAGTCCAGCTATACTGGAACTGCTCAAGCTATGAACCTCTCTTGGAAAAGATGGGTATAACCAACTGGAAAGAGCTAAGGAAAGAATGGGAAGACACCGTAAAATATATAAACGAGCTAGATAAAGCAGGTAAACACGATGAGCTTCAAGAATTCTTCAAAACCTATGACTTATATGAACCATACAGCAGAACATCAGATGGTAAACCAAGAGCAAGTGCAACGGCTGATAAGGTATTGTTTAGATCTTAATAAACCTTAGGAGGTTATATATGTCTAAGAACGTGTTAGTAATAGGTGGCGGGCCTGCTGGTGTATCCGCAGCTAAAACTCTTGGTAAATTAGGGATATCTACCATCTTAGTGGAAAAGGAACAAAAACTAGGTGGTAGACCAGTATTGGAAGATTACCATACCCTTATCCCAAGAAAGTTAAAACCATCACAAGTTTTAGGCCCAGTTATCGATGAAGTAACTAAGAACCCAAACGTTAAAGTCAAGTTAGGCACAGAAGTAGAAGCTTGCGAAGGTACGCCTGGTAATTACAAAGTAAAGCTATCAAACGGTGAAACTGTAGAGGCTGGAGCTATAGTAGTAGCTACTGGCTTCCAACACTTTAATCCAAGAAGAAAAGGTGAGCTAGGTTATGGGCTTTTCCCAGACGTAATAACAAACCTCGAGTTAGAGCAAATGTTTTCTCGTCAAGGCAAGCTCTATAGACCATCCAACGGCCAACTTCCAAAGCGTGTAGCGTTTGTATTCTGTGTTGGTTCAAGAGATAGACAATTAGGCGTATCAAATGTACACTGCTGTAGATATGGATGTGCTCTTTCTGGTTTACAAGGCACGGAGATAAGAGAGCATTATCCAGATGTAGATGTATTTTGCTATTATATGGACGTTAGAACATACGGTACTTGGGAATACCCATTCTATTGGGCTCCTCAAGAAAAAGCCGGTGTTAGATACGTAAGAGGAAGAATTGCTGAAATAACCTTCAGACCATCAGATGGTAGACTTGTGATAAAGCACGAAGATACCATAGTGCAAAGACCATCAGAAGTACCAATGGACTTAGTGGTTTTGGTGCTTGGAATGGAACCATCTGAAGGCACAAAGAAAGTTGCTAAGATGCTAGGTTTGAACCAAGATCAAGATAGTAAATTCCTAATACCTTCTGATAATTCAGGTTCAAATATCATATCCAACAAAGAAGGTATATTCATAGCAGGCGCTTGCAAAGGTCCTATAGATATAGAGTCTTCTATGTCTGAGGGTGAAGCAGCCGCTGCAGAGGCAATAGCTTTTATAGGAGCTAAGGTGAGTGTGTAATGAGCAACATTAAATCAAACGAGGGGTTCAAAGCGGCCCCTCTTGATGACTTTTTAGTAAGAGATTATCTGATAAAAATATTAGGAGATGGAGAAGAGTTAGCGCAAGAGTTCTATTCTAGGGTTCTTGAGAAATCGAATCTTTTTAGAGAGACATTCTCGAAGGAGCGATTAGCATCTATAGACAAGGATAAATTGCTTGATGTATTTTACAGAATGTACCCAGCTAGAAGGTTCAGAAACAAGATAGTTGAAGAAACTGGTGTTAACAACCTCAAAAAAGCTATAAGCGATCTTTTATATTCTAAAGCGGATACCTGGGAACAAAGGGTTAACGCTTTTACGGATATAATAAGAGGTGTAAGTAAGAAAAACGCTAGGGATATCGCGGCAGAGATATTGCATTTTACATTTCCAGAAGATTATATACTTTTTACCTCTTGGATATGGGACCCAGAATCTGAAAGTGGAGCTATTGTGTTCTTAAAAGAAGAAGCTCCGGTAAATGGACATGGCAGAGAGATGTATGGTTCTACTTACGAAGAATTTTATCAAACCTACGTTCAGGTTTACGAAAAGCTTTTGGAGTTCGGTATAAGAGTTAGGGGATTTTTGTTTGTAGATATCTTCTTAGCTATGATTTACGGTACTTACGTTGATTACATGACCTTGTCTACAATGCATAGTGCTAAAGGTTTTTTCCCGCCCGCGGATTTTATTGCTAAACGTCTGTTGGGTGTTTTAAGAGACGATGAAGTAACTTTTACCTATTAATAGGAGGTTGTTATGGCTATTCATGAACGTGGCCTTGTAGAGCAAGAACGTATAATAAAGAAAGATAGGATAGTTATAGACGGTGTTGATGCATCTGGAGATTGGAACCTTATAATACTTCCTCGTGTAATAAATGATTACGATTTAAACTTTGCCAAAGATATCATCAACCACCCCCAAGGGAAAACTATAAATCAGTGCTATCAATGTGCATACTGTACGGCTAGCTGTCCTGTTCATAACTATTGGGATGAAAAATACAACCCAAGACATTTCATATATCTAGCTAGATTAGGTATGCTAGATGAGTTGCAGAAAAGAGCAGATGTCATATGGAGATGTGTGTCTTGCCACAAATGTACTCACAGATGTCCAAAAGGTGTTTTGGTAGAGGAAGTATTAAAGGTAATAGTAAATCAAATGTCAAAAAGAGGTCTTATAGAAGAGTACCCATCTAAGAAATTTGATAAATTCTTCACAGAAAGCGTTATAGAGTATGGACGCATAGAAGATGGAGAATTGCTATTCGGTTGGATGGAAAAGCAAGGGTATTCTGTAATGAAAGATCCAATCCTCAAGAAACCAATACCTTTTGCAGGCGGTTTACCAGATTGGTTAAAGAGTTTAGCTATTAAACCGTTAAAGGGCATGAACATAGACTTCTTGATATTAAATGCTAAACATATGTTGATACATCCAAGAACTCAAAACTGGAATAGATTCAAACAAGTTCTTGAAAGAGTTATAAGAGAAGAAGGCATAATGACTCATTAAAGGAGGTTTTACATGGGTGTTATAGGTAAAAATGTAGCTTACTACCCAGGTTGCTCATTAGAAGGTGCGGCTAGAGCTTACGACGTATCTTTGAGACTAGTAGCTAAAGATTTGGGCTTAGAGCTTGATTATTTAAAAGATTACAACTGTTGTGGAGCAATGGAATCAAAGAATGTAACGTTCTGGGGTACTATTTTAATGAATGCTAGAAACATGTCTTTGGCTAGAAAACAAGGGCATGAAGTAATAGTGGCTCCTTGCAACGGTTGTTCTTTTTCACTACAAAGGGCTTGGTACTTTCTAACTACCGATAATTCTGTGCTTACTAAAACAAATGCCCTTTTAAGAGAAGGTGGTGTGGATCCTTTGGACGTAATACCTGAGACCTACCATGCTTTGGAATGGCTTTATGAAGAAGCTGGTCCAGAAAAAATAAAAGAGAAAACCAAGAAACCTTTAAAAGGTTTAAAGGTGGCAAACTATTACGGCTGTCTATACACAAGACCGCACTTTTATGCTAGGACATACTCGCATGCTGGCGGTCAGGACTTAGATAAAGATAGACCAATGAGAAGGGCTACAGCTGATGATGATGAACATCCATTTTTCCAAAACAAGCTTTTAGAAGCAGCAGGGGCTACTAGCGTAGATTTTGAACCTATGCATACTCAATGTTGCGGCGGCCCTCACTCCTTGTCGGACGAATCAGTGTCAGAAAAATTTGTGATGATGATACTGCAAAACGCTAAAAGAAATGGTGCAGATGTTATAGCTACCGAATGCCCACTTTGTCATGCTTCTTTGGAAATGTATAGACATAGATTAATGTTAAAAGGTGTTCCAGATGTTGATGTGCCAGCTGTCTATTTTACTCAGCTGTTAGGTCTTGCATTGGGAAGAAGCGCCTCTGAAGTAAAGCTAAAAGACAACCTATCTGATCCATTACCAGTGTTGAAAAGATACGGTTTGGCATGATATACTAAGTTGCCCCCATATTTCCTGGGGGCAATTTTAAGCTCTAGAGGTGTATAGGTATGGATTTACATGGCAATGTAGACGAAAATATAGTTGATCATAACGGGTGTTTAATACCAAAAGATTTGTATTACGATATAGAAAATCAAGTTTGGATTAGGTTAGAACCAGATGGCAATGTAACATACGGTCTTACAGATGTTGGACAAACTAGGTCTGGTAAGCTTTTACATATACGCATAAAAGATGTTGGTAAAAAAATACCCAAAGGCAAACCAGTGGCATCGTTGGAGAGCGGTAAATGGGCAGGTCCAATACCTTGTGTCGTAGAGGGTGAAGTAGTAAGAAGAAACGAAGAGTTGTTAGAGCAAGCGGATATAATAAATTATGATCCGTACGGTAGAGGTTGGATAGTAACTTTAAAGCCTGTAAATTTAGAAAGAGATTTAAAAGATTTGGTAACTGGTGAAGAAGCTATTAGAAAAATGAAAGAGTATATAGATAGAGAGGATATCATTTGTATGAGGTGTACATAGTATGGCGGCTTCTGATAAACATGTTATACTTTTAGTGTCTCAGTGGTGTGCTACATGTCCAGATGCAGATGCTCTTTATCAAAAGTTACAAGCTGAGCTTGGTTTCAAGTACGAAGTGCTTGACGTGGCTCAACCAGAAGGTAGGGCTTGGGCTAAAAAGTTAGTAGTTAGAAGCGTTCCATCTACCATAATAAACGGCAAGCTAACGTTTGTAGGAGTACCCTCGGAAGAAGAGGTAAGGAAGGTGCTTAACTCATGATGGAAGCAGAAGGTCAGAAAGTGTTAATACTTATGACAAGCGGTCCAAAAACACCTCATAGATGTGCTACGCCGTTTTTTATAGGAGCCTTAATGGCTTCAAACGATGCAATAGTAGAGATATTTTTTAATATGGATGGCACAAATTTAATACGAAAGGGTGTTCCAGAGTCTATATACCCCGGAGGAGATTCCTGCGTAGCAGGTCAAAAACCAAAATCTGTGTATGAATTTATGAAAGATGCCAAAGCTGCTGGTGTTAAACTTTATTCTTGTAAGCAGGCTATAGACTCGTCTGGTTTAAAAGAAGAGGAGTTAATACCACTGTTAGATGGTGTAGTACCAGCAGGTGAATTTGCTCAAAAATCCTTAGAAGCTGATAAGGTAATAGTTTTTTAGGCTTTTAAAAGTTAAAAATTAATTTAGAAAATAATTTATTAAGGAGGTATATATGGCAGTAGTAAACGGGTGCAACATCCCAGAGGATTTACTTTACGACGTTGACGCAGAGGCTAATGCCTTCACATGGGCAAAAGACAACGGTGATGGCACTTTCACGGTGGGCCTCACTTCCGTAGCTGCAGCGATGGCTGGTAGATTGGTGGCCTATACGCCTAAAAAACCAGGTAAAGCTGTGGAAAGAAGAAAGTCTGTAGCTACTATAGAAAGTGGAAAATGGGTTGGTCCAGTGCCATCTCCATTGAGCGGCGAAGTGGTAGAGATAAACGACGCAGTAAAAGCAAACCCTGCCTTAGCTAACGACGATCCATACGGTGCAGGTTGGATAGCAAAAATAAAACCTACCAATCCATCAGAAGTGTCAATGCTTCTTAAAGGCCCAGAAGCTGTAGAAAAGTTAGGTGCTATAGCAAAAGAAAAAGGTATCTCCTGCGGTTAATATAATCTATGCCCTACTCTTTTGGAGTAGGGCTACTAAATTTAAAAATCAATTGTATTTGGTGTTTTAAATGAAGAAACTAGCTATTGTGTTGATGTCTGATGTGAATATTAGTGAATTGAAAGTAGAGATGAGTATGAGGTTTGCTTTAAGGGCTTCCGAAGACCCAAGATTTGATGTTAGATTTTTCTTTTGGGCAGATGGAGTTAAAGTACCAAGGCAAATAGAGGATATACCTCATTTAAAAGATTTGTTTTATAAGCTTTTAGAAAAAGGTATTACTACAATGGCTTGTATAAACAACTCTACGAAGCTAGGAGAAAAAGAGTACAACGAAGAAAAAGGTATAAATGTTTTGGCTATTGGTCCAGAGCTTTTAGAACTTATAGATCAAGGTGCTGAAGTAATAACATTTTGAGGTAAACATTATGATAGATATAGAAATAAATGAAGCTTTTTTAGAAAAGCTGAAAACAGGCCTTAGAACAAAAGAAGAACATTTTGGAAGCAATATATATTTTTATGGACCTGGTTTTAAGTACTATGAAGTAGAAGATTTTAAAACTGTTTCAAAGCCAAGGTTTGTGGATATATCTATAACTGGTAAAAAGTGCGAGTTAATGTGTGATCACTGCGCTTCTAAGATATTACATCATATGATACCTGCCACTTCTCCTGAAGAACTTGTAAGGGTTTGCGAAGATCTAAAAGAAGCGGGCGTTGGAGGTATACTGATATCTGGAGGCTCAAACAAAGATAACGTAGTAGAGCTTTACGACTATAAAGATGCAATGATATATGCCAAAAAGGAGCTAGGACTTATAGTAACCTGTCATGTGGGCCTTGTGGATGAAAGACTAGCTAAGACGTTAAAAGAAGCGGAAGTGGATGCTGTTCTTTTAGATATTATAGGCGAAGATGAAACAATACATAAAGTTTATAAACTTCCTCATAAAAGCACTAAAGATTATGACGAATCTTTGAGGCTATTGAAAGAGCACGGTCTTAAAATAGTACCTCACATTATCATAGGTTTACATTATGGAAAAATTATAGGCGAGTTTAACGCGGTAGATATGATATCAAAATACGATCCAGATGCTTTAGTGCTTGTAGTGGTTATGCCTTACTACGGAAACGCGAGATATCAACTTATAAAACCTCCAAGCGCTGAAGAAGCTGCAGAGGTGATACTTTACGCTAGGCAAAAAATGCCAAAAAACCCTATAATAATAGGATGCGCAAGACCAGCAGGAGAGTATCGCTTGGCTTTTGATACATACGCTATGTTGGCAGGAGCAAACGGTATAGCTTTTCCCGCAGAGGGTATAGTGTCTCAAAGTATAGAATTTGGTATGAAACCGCACATATCCCCAAACTGCTGCTCTACTGTGATATTTGATATTAGGGATTTTGTGAATGGCTGAAGTACTAGAGGTTATAGATATTTCTAAAAGCCTGAAACTAATAACACTAAAGAGTTTGTATCTTTCAAAAGCAAAACCAGGTCAATTTTTTATTATGCAATATCAAGAAAAGCCAGAAAGAATACCCGTTTTTATCATGGATGCAGATATAGAACGTAATGCGGTTTCTTTTTTGTTGCAAAAGTCTGATGACATGGTGGTAACTGAGGCTTTTGAAAATATAAAACCAGGGCAAAAGTTGCATTACGTTGAAGGTCCAGCTGGGAAACCTTTTCCTCAGTTAGAATATAAAAATATACTCTTTGTAAGTATAAATTGGGGTTTTGCTGGCATATACAACGTCGCAAAACATCTAAAACCAAAAAACAAAATAGATCTTGCTTTCATAAATTCTGATGCTGTGCATTTAGAGGATTTAAGAAGCTATACAGGTATATTTGATAGTGTTTATGAGTTTGATAGTGTAGAAGCTTTTAGCAAGATTGATAAGCCATACGATATTGTTGTAAGCGCTGGTTCTAACGAGTTAGCTAAAGAGTTAGTTAGTGTTTATGAAGATAAAAATGTTTTATGCGCAGTTATAACCAGGATGCTTTGTACTGTAGGGCTTTGCTTGGCTTGCAGGATTCAGTACGATGGCAAGCTTAAGCTGCCTTGCGTGGAAGGACCTTGGCTTGAAGCCAACAAGATAGATTTTGATGATTTAAACAGAAGGCACCTCATCTTAAAAGAAGTGTTGGTGCGTTCTAGGAAGAGCTAAGCCATGAAGAAAATTAGGTATTACGATAGAAATCAAGAAGTTTTAATGCCAGTGGAAAAGCGTACAAAAACTTTTGAAGAGTACGCCCTTGGCTATACGATAAATTTAGCCATAGATGAGGCAAAGCGTTGTATACTTTGCAAAGATGCAGATAAAAGATGTATTAAAGGTTGTCCTATAAATGTAGACATACCAGGCTTTATATCAAAGATAGCAGAGGGTAACATATTGGAAGCTTACAAGATAATCACCCAAACAGATATATTCCCCTCAATATGCGGAAGGGTATGTCCTCAAGAAAGGCAATGTGAAGGCGCTTGTATATTGTACTTTGATACGGTAAGAAACAAGAGGAACAAAGGTTTGCCTGTTAATATAGGGGCTTTAGAAAAGTTTGTAGGGGATTTTGTAAGGATATCTGGCATAGAACCTTCAGTAGAGGTAGAAGATAAGAAAGGATACAAAGTTGCAATTGTGGGTTCAGGACCGGCATCACTAGGATGTGCTTATGAACTTGCTAGAAGAGGTATAGATGTTGAGGTTTACGAGGCGCTTCCTAAGCTTGGCGGTGTTATGTTTTACGGTATTCCAAACGCAAGACTTGATAAATCTATATTAGAATATGAAATAAACAAGCTTAAAAAAATGGGCGTAAAGTTTCACACTGGCATAGTAGTAGGAAGAAGTGTATCGCTTAAAGAACTAAAAGAAAGCTTCGATGCAGTGTTTATAGGCGTAGGTGCTGGTAGAGGAAATCTAGGTATAAAAGGAGACAACCTTATAAATGTGTATTCTGCGATAGAGTTTCTCATGAATATAGCCTTAGGTTGTCCAATGGCCGATATAAAAAAAGTAGCCATAATAGGTGGTGGATTTACAGCTGTAGATTGTGCTATAAGCGCCATAAGGTTTGGCATGGAAACCCATGTAGTTTATAGAAGAACCAGAGAGACTTCTTCGGCTAGAGACGAAGAATGGGACCATATTCAAGAAGAAGGTGCTATAATACATTGGCTTACACAGCCAAAAGAAATAATAGGAGATGAAAACGGCTATGCAAAAGGCCTCCTTTGTGTAAAAATGGAACTTGGTGAACCAGACGAATCAGGAAGACCTAGACCAGTTGAGGTGCCAAACTCAGAGTTTGTTATAGACTGCGATGCGGTGGTTTTAGCCATAGGCCAAAAACCAAACCCTATAGCCTTTGAAGAACTAAACCTAAAAACTACAAAATGGGGTACTCTTGAAGTAGACCAACATTATATGTGTTCTGTGGATGGTATATTTGCTTCTGGGGATGTGGTAAACGGCGGTGATACTGTAGTAAGAGCTTTAAAAGAGGGAAAAGAAGCGGCCAAGCATATTTACGATTATCTTATTAATAAATTTAGGAGGTCATAGCATGTCAAAGAAAAAAATTGTTATAGGAATAGTAGCCTTAGGGGCTGTGTTTCTGCTTTTTAGAGCTTGTGGGTCTTCACCTCAAGGGATATCTAGAGATTTAGTGTCAGATTTTGTGGCGAATCTAAAAGACCATCATCCTATGAAAGCCATAAGAAAGCTTGACCCAAGCTTAAGGGAAAGTTTAGAAAACCAATTAAAATTACCGCTTGCTTTGGTAGAGATGAAACCATACGAAGCTTTAGGAGCTTCTTTGGAGGGTCAGATGTCTTTCGTAAAATCTTGGAAAATTAAAAATGTGTCAAAAATCTCAGATTCTGAGGTAAAGGTTGTATTGGAAACCAAAGACAACGAGCATATGGAACGTGATATAACCTTTACTGTATCAAAAGAGGATGACTCTTGGAAGATAACCAGCATAAGTTTTTAACGTTTATTTATTGAAAGTACTTGTCTGGCAAACAGCTTACTTAGGGGATGTGGTGTTGGCTACATCCCTTTTGCAAAATACCGTTGATATTTTTGGCGAGTACAACGTAGGTTTTGTAGGAAGACCTTTTATAAAGGATGTTTTATATGGGTATCCTATAGAGCTTCACCCTTACAACAGGTCGTTAAAAGATTCTTTTAATATACTAAAAGCCATAAAGGGTTACGATGCTGTTTTGTCTTTGCACGTATCTTTTAGAAGCGCCTTAATGCTGTATTTATCTGGCATTAAAAAGCGAATAGGTTTTGATAGGTCAGAGGGAAAATTTTTATATACAGACCTTATACCTTACAAAGAAAAGGGTATTCACGAGATAGAAAGAAATATAAAACTTTTGGAGCTTTTAACGTCAAAAAAACTAAACCCAAAACCCCCAAAGCTGTATTTAGAAGAAGGAATAAAAGATGTTGTTAAAAAAAAGTTCCGCTTACCCAATTCTTTTATAGCAATATCTCCTATATCAAATTTTTTCTTAAAAACTTGGAAACTAGAGCACTTCATAGCACTTTCAAAATCTCTTGACAAACCTGTAATTATACTATCTGACAGGCGTTTAGAGGCTTTTGACAATATTAAAAATGTTTTAAACTTATCTGGACTAACATCTTTAAAGGAGTTTTTGGCCGTTGTAAGTCTTTCTTCTCTTGTGATAGCAAACGATTCTTCTGCTATTCATATAGCAAACGCCTTTGGTGTGAAAGCTATTTCAATATATTGTGCTACTTCAGCCTCTTATGGGTTTTATCCTACAGACGGGTTTTATTTAGAGCCTAAACTTTATTGTCATCCTTGTTCTATAAATCCTAAAAGCTGTAAAACAAATACCTACCAATGCCTTGATTTTGTGAAACCAGAGGATGTGCTGGAGAAGGTGAAGACTATTCATGATTTATTCATTTAGCTGTGGTATAATGGCATTTAATATTTAGGAGGTTTTTTATGTATAAAAAGTTGTTGCTGTCTATAGGTGCTTTTGGTATGATGATAAGTGGTGCTTACGCAAAGGACTCTTGTCCATCGAAAACGGAGGTTAAAAGCATATTGAAAAATTTTAACCTACCCCCTACTATAAAAATAGAAGATGTATATCCATCCAAAAGGCTTAACGGTTTTTGCGAAGTGGTGTTTAAAGTATCTCCGTTAAACGCTCAATACTTTTTTATAAGCAAAAACGGAAACTATATAATACAAGGTCAGGTTATAGACATAAAGCGTAAGTCTTTGGTAGCCCCAGATTTATCTAAGTATGAAAAGTTATCACAACATCAACTAAAAGAGTTAGAAAATCATGTTGATTTTGTATACAACGGTAAAAACGCTAAAAACTTTGTCTATTTTATAACAGACCCACAATGTCCATTCTGTCATGAAGCGGAAAACCCTCTTAAAGAATGGGCAAAGAAAAACCATATAGCGATAAAGGTAATTTTATATCCTGTGCAAACACCAACAGGTTCTTTGCATCCTGGTTCTGTTAAGAAATCTGCCGAGCTTTTATGCGATAACAACGCTAGCTACAGTATGTTGGAATTTATGTACAGCGCTCCGGTACCAAAAAACCCTTGTAAAAAAGGCCTAGAAAAAGTGAGAAAAAACATATCATATCTACAAGGTTTAGGAGTAGACGGAACACCTACGTTCGTTGGCCCTACCGGCAAAGTAGAAACTGGTATTGCAAACTCAAAAGAAGCAATGTACAAAGAGTTTGACAATCTGATAAAATAATCGTTATGATAGCTTATTTTGTAATGGAGTGTGGCGTAGAGCCATATATACCCACTTATAGCGGTGGGCTTGGAGTGTTGGCTGGTGATACGCTTCAAAGCCTTGCGGATTTAAAAGTGCCTTCTGTGGGCGTTACTATACTTTGGAGAAAAGGTTATACATCTCAGCATCTTACGGCTCATGGAGCTCAAACAGATTTTCCGCAAACTTGGGACCCATCAAAATATTTGAAGCCCTTAGATGTTAAAATCAAAATACCTGTTAACGGTCAAGATATATATGTGACGGCTTGGAAATACGATATGATGGGTATAAATGGTCATATAGTGCCTGTGCTATTCTTAGATACAAACTTAAAAGAAAACCAGCCGGAGATAAGGCAAATATTTGACAGGCTTTATCTTGCCCAAGGGAAAGACAGAATGCTTCAAGAGATTATATTTGGTATAGGTGGTTATGAGCTTTTAAAAGCTTTAGGTTATAAGATAATGGTATATCATATAAATGAAAGCCATTCAGCGTTTCTCACGGTAGGTCTTTTGAAAGATCTACAAGATATAGAAAAGGTGAGGGATAGGGTAGTTTTTGTAACTCATACCCCTGTGGCAGCCGCTTTTGACAAGTTTCCAATAGAAGATGTAAAAACGTATTTAAAAGATTATATCAAAGATGCTAACATGGAAGATCTTTTTGATCACGATCAAGAGTTTAACCTATCTTGGGTATCTTTAAAAGCAGCTAGAACCGTAGCTGCCGTATCAAAAAAACACAAATACGTATCCGAAAGCATCTTTGAAGGGCATAAGTTAGAGTATGTAACAAACGGTGTGCATCATATGAGGTGGGTATCACCTCACCATAAAAAGCTTTACACAGAATTTATAAGGGGTTGGGAAGAAGACCCTTCATTGCTAAGACAGATAGTAAATGTGCCAGACCAGATATTTGTACAAGTCCATCAAAGGGCAAAAGACGACCTTATAGATTTGGTAAACTCTCAAACGGATGCTTCCTTTTCTAGAGATTGGTTTACTATAGGGGTAGCAAGGCGTATAACAGCCTACAAAAGAAATCACATGATATTGAAAGATATTGATTGGCTCATAGATATAGCCAACGATTTTAACGGTATTCAAATAGTATTTTCTGGTAAGGCTCATCCGCTTGACGGGGAAGGCAAAGCCATCATAAAAGAGATATTTGATGCAAAAGATTATGCAAAATCCAAAACCAACAAGCTAAAAATAGCTTTTATAGAAAATTACGACATGTATAAGGCTAAAATTATTGTATCTGGTGTAGACATATGGTTAAACACTCCGCAAAGACCTTTGGAGGCTTCTGGTACAAGCGGAATGAAAGCAGCCTTAAACGGCGTTCCACATTTCTCTGTGTTGGATGGATGGTGGATAGAGGGTTGCATGGAAAATGTAAACGGCTGGTCTATAGGCAAAAGGACATCTTGGGAAGATATAGCCTTAGAACCAGAGTGGGATAAGGACGAGATACACGACCTTTACAACAAGCTTAGATATATAATATTGCCTACTTACTACAACAGCTTTGGAAAATATGTAAACGTCATGAAAATGGCTGTAGCTACAAGCGGAACATATTTTAATACAAATAGGATGGTGATGGAGTATATAACAAAGCTTTATCTAAAGAACACGTTGGCGGTGTGAAGAACTACAAATTTACAATATCCTTTTTGGGTACAAATTATAGCGGATGGCAATATCAACCAAACGTGCCCACTATACAAAACGAAGTAGAAGAAAAGCTATATTACATAGTAAACAAGAAAAAACCTATAAAACAAAAAATAAGGGCTATAGGTTGTTCTAGAACAGATAAAGGTGTTCATGCTATTGAGTTTGTGTTCAACGTCAAGATGGAATACGATAAAGACTTAAACTTTTTAAGAAAAGCCCTAAACAGTGCTCTACCAAAGGATATAAAAGTCCACAGCATAGAAGAAGTACCTTTGGAGTTTAACTCACGTTTTGACGCTTTTAAAAAAACATATATATATAAATTATTTTTTGGTGAAAAAAACTCACCGTTTTTCCAAGATAGGGCTATGCTGGTATATAAACCTACAGATTTAGGCAAGATGATGGAGATATCTTACTTGTTTTTAGGTTATAAGGATTTTAGAGGGTTTACTAAAGAGTTTGAAGATGAAAACAGCTATTGCTTCGTAGAAAATATAACTTTTAATATAGATTATCCCTTGGTAGAAATATCGATCACTGCCAATAGATTTTTGAGGTATATGGTAAGACGCATAATAGGTACGATGCTATCTTACGCTCAAGGGCTTATATCCATAGACGATGTAAACGATTTTTTAAAAGCCAAAAAAGTTTCAAACCACACGGCAAAAGCGCATGGGTTATACTTAAAAAAGGTGTATTACTGATGGAGATAGGCGATATAGTTTTAGATATGTATAGGATAGTAGGTATTCTTGGGGAAGGTGAGTTTGGTAAGGTATACAAAGTTGAGGGTTTAAAAGGTAAATACAAGTGGAAGGAGTTTGCATTAAAAATAGCAAAAGATGAATATGCTATAGAATACCTCTGGAAAGAAGTCCAATCTCTTATTCTTTTAAGACACCCAAACATCATATCTTTGATAAGCTATTTGTATAAAAAAGATGAAAAGAGATTGTATGTTATATACGAGCTTATGGATACTGGAAATTTAAAAGAATATATATCTCACCAAAGTCTCAGCAAAGAGCTTGTGTTGAAGATTTTTGCGGATATAACCAACGGCCTTGCTTTTTTACATCAAATGGGCTATATACACAGCGATATAAAACCAGATAACGTGTTTGGCAAAAAGATATTGAAAGGGCTAGTGTGGAAGTTGGGAGATTTTGGGCTTTTAAAAACAAAAAAAGGTCAATCTCTTATATCTGTAAAAGGTACTGTAGGCTATATAGCGCCTGAGATATTTAGAAACGAGATATACCCAGCAAGCGATATATTCTCAATGGGAGCGTTGATTCACTATATTCTTACAAAAAAAGACCCTTTTGATGTAGAAAGCGACATCCCAAAGCTAAAAAGAAACAAAAACTGCGATTACAAGATATCAGAAGACATACCTCAAAAAACAAGAGAGTTTATAAAAATGCTTTTAGAATGCGATTACAACAAAAGATTTCAAAACGCTATAGAACTAAGAGAATATCTAAAAACTTACGAGATTTTATGAATATAGTCTACGAGTGCGGACAGATAATTGGGGATAAGAATTATCAAAGCGATGAAATATTTGTGCAAGATAGCGTATTTGCAGTGGCAGATGGTATGGGAGATAAAAACTCCGGAAAGCTTGCTTCAAAAATAGCTATACAGGTGTTAGAGCGATATCTTTATGATATAGAAAAGGCTTTTGATAAAATAAACAAGGAGATTATAAACAGGTTGAGTAAATATGCAGATGGGCTTATATGTGGTACCACGCTTAGCGTATTAAAATGCGATTTAAACACTATGATGTATCATATTTATCATGTAGGAGATTCAAAAATATTTCTTATTCGTAATAAAAGCTTAATACAGCTTACTAAAGACCAAAGCAAACTAGAAAACCATAAAAAATATGTAAAAGCTCTCGGCACAAATTGGAGTATAGAGTTATACAAAGAGCAAGGAAACATTGAGAAAAACGACATTTTTTTAATATCCACCGATGGTATATGCGATATAAAAGATATATTGGAAGATATAGTAGAAAAAGACCCTAAAGCTATAAAAGAACATATATTATCAAAAGAGCGTCTCATAAAAGACAACCTGTCGTTTATAGTGTTAAAAGTTTTTTAGCTTTTCAGAGGAAAATATGCGCTCTAATACGAACTTCTTAATACCGTCTTTTGTAAGGTTGAACATCTCTCTCAACTCTTTTTGAGAAGCATGCTCTACAAACTTATCTGGAATACCTATTCTATAAAGTTGTACATCTAACATGTTGTCGTTAAAAAACTCTAAAATAGAAGCCCCAAAACCACCTTTTAAAACTCCGTCTTCAACGCTTAAAACAACGTTAAACCTTTTTGCTATATCAAAAAGCATATCTTTGTCTAAAGGCTTTATAAACCTTGCGTTTATCACCTCTGCGTTTATGCCATGGTCTAAAAGTTCATAAGATGCCTCTAAAGCTTCTTTTAAGAGATAGCTATTTGTAAGTATAGCTATATCTGTACCAGGTTTTAATACTTCCCATTTGCCAATTTTTATGAGCTTTGGTGCTCTTTCTTCTTTGGATAAAACCGCTTCTCCTCTTGGATATCTTATTACAAACGGTTTGTTGGAATTTATGGCTGTGTAAAGAAGGTCTAGAAGCTCTAGGTTGTCTTTAGGAGATGAGATAACAACATTTGGTATACAATTTAAAAACGATATGTCAAAAACCCCGTGGTGTGTAGGCCCATCTTCTCCTACCAAACCAGCTCTATCCACTGCGAAAACAACGTTTAGGTTTTGAAGGGCTATATCGTGTATGATTTGGTCGTAGGCTCTTTGCATAAAAGTAGAGTAATAGGCCAAAACTGGCTTTAGGCCACCTGCAGCAAGTCCAGCGGAAAACGTGGCGGCGTGTTGCTCTGCTATACCAACGTCAAAAAACCTGTCTGGATATTTTTTAGCAAAATCAATAAGACCAGAACCCTCTTTCATGGCCGGGGTTATGGCTACTACTCTTTCATCAAGCTCTGCTATTTTAAGAAGCGCTTCTGAAAAGCATTGGGTCCAAGATTTACCACCAGACATTTTTGAAGCTTCACCGGATTCCTTCTTGTAAGGGGCCACTCCATGCCATTTTACAGGGTTTTCTTCCGCTGGTTCGTAGCCTTTGCCTTTTTTTGTGACGATGTGTATTAATACAGGCCCGTCTATAGATTTTGCGTTTTTTAACGTTGTTTCAAGGGCTTCTTCATTGTGACCATCTATTATACCTATGTAATTTAGGCCAAGCTCTTCGAACAAAATACCAGGTGTGGCGAAACCCTTCACAAATTCTTCCGTGAGTTTTGCAAATCTTCTGGGTACAAACCCTGCTTTATCTAAAATATTTTTTATTTTGTTTCTTGTATCTTGTATGTGTTTGCCGGTGATTAGTTTGTTTAGATATGTGGATATTGCACCTATATTTTTTGATATGGACATTTCGTTGTCGTTTAAGATTATTATGAGTCTGTTGTGGTGAAGATGACCTATGTTGTTTAAAGCTTCGTAAACCATGCCAGCAGTCATAGCGCCGTCTCCTATGACAGCTACTACGTAGGAGTCATCTTTTAATAGGTCTTTTGCCACCCTAAAACCTTCTGCCGCTGATATAGAAGTAGAGCTATGCCCGGCTCCAAAGGCATCGTATATACTTTCTTCTCTTCTTAAAAATCCAGATATTCCATCTTTTTTTCTAAGCGTATGGAATACATTCTTTCTATCTGTTAGTATCTTCCAAGGGTAAGCTTGATGCCCTATATCCCAAACTACAATATCCTTTGGTACATCAAAAACCCTTAAAAGTGCTATGGTGAGCTCCACAGTACCAAGACCGGGAGCCACGTGGCCACCGTTTTTAGATGTTACATCTATGATAAGGTCTCTGACCTCTTTAGCTAAGACTTCCAATTCTTCTTTTGATAACTCTTTCAAATCCAATAAGCTGTTTACGCGCTCTAATACACTCATTTACATTAATATATTATCTTGCTACAAAATCAAATATGATATCAAGACCTAAAAACACCGTTAGAAGGCATAAAAATATTCCACTTACCGCAATAGCTATGCCTTTTATTCTGCCGGCATCTTCTTGTTTTACCCAAAGATACATGAAAGTACCTATTATGTAAAGGGCTGCAAATATGGCAATCCATTTGTGCAAAAATACAAAAAGTCCTGGTGCTTTCACCATAACGTAAGATATCCTCTGAGCACCAAAACCGGTGAGTACCGCTAAAATCCCAAATATCACAGACAATCCATGATTTGTAAGACCAAATAGCATTATAGACTTCTTTTTATAAAGCGTAAATACTAGAAGATAGGCAACGAAAGCCGTTAGAGCGTAAACACCTGTAAACATCGCAAAAAAAGCGTGCAGCATAACTTATACCTCCGTAAGTATTAGAATATAATTATAAACCATAAACTAAAGCACAACATAAAAATATTCTTATAAGAAGCTCAAAAACGCTTATACTATAAAAAGACATATTGACACACTAAACAAATGTTATAATATATACTTATCCCATTCTTAAAGGAGGCGTCGGTTATGTATTATGTAGCTAAAGTTATAAATGACGAATGCAGTAAATACAACTGCAAACAATGCACACTTTTTTGTCCAGAGCCAAATACCCTCATGTACGATGACAACGAACATCACGCTTACGTAGTTACAAATAGATGTAAAGGTTGTGCTCTTTGTGTA
The DNA here is from genome assembly GCF_049967395.1 of Hydrogenobaculum sp. Taxonomy (NCBI): domain Bacteria; kingdom Pseudomonadati; phylum Aquificota; class Aquificia; order Aquificales; family Aquificaceae; genus Hydrogenobaculum; species Hydrogenobaculum sp. Next base: position 21,735 of record NZ_JBMFST010000019.1, read on the forward strand.
TACGTATGCTCTGATATGCTAAAAAGAAACGCTATAAAGATGGTTATGGCAGAAGCCCACGAAGAAGTGGCATAAGTGGAATATATTTATGGAATTTTCAAAAGAACAGCTGGAGTTTTTGTCAAATATATTTGAGCAAGACATTACCAACGATAATTTTGATGAGATACTAACATCTAAAAACTACAAACTATACGAATGTAAGGGTTGCGGGAAACTTATACTCCATGATAATTACGAATTTTGGAACATAACCGAATGCTGTGATGACAACTCTAAGATAATGGACGATGGTACTTTGATGTGTGAAGTTTGTTATTCAAGGTCTTTGGAAAATATGATGAGTTGGTTAAACAGAAGACCGGAGTGGGCAAAGGAAGTAAAGTTTGATATAAAAAGGAGGGAATGATGGCGAAAGTAGCGGTTTTACTAGCTCCTGGTTTTGAAGAAATAGAAGCGATAGCTCCTATAGACATCCTAAGAAGAGGCGGAGTAGAGGTATTAATAGTAGGCGTGAAAGACAAAGTCATACCAAGCGCTAGAAACGTCAAGATTGAAACAGATATTACGATAGATGAGCTAAAAGATGTAGATAGCTTAGATATGATTGTGATACCCGGTGGTATGACGGGCGTTGAAAACCTTAAAAAAAGCCAAGAGGTAAAAAATCTTATAGAACAGATGAACAACAAGAAAAAGTATGTAAGCGCTATATGTGCAGGCCCTCTTGTATTAAAAGAAGCTGGTGTTGTCTCAAATAGACAAATAACCTCTCACCCTTCTGTAAAGCTTGAGTTTAGTGAATCTTTATACAAAGAAGAACCAGTGGTAGAGGATGAAAATATAACAAGCAGCAGAGGACCAGCTACAGCTATGCTCTTTGGTTTTAGGCTTTTAGAAAAATTAACTTCAAAAGAAAAGGCAAAAGAAGTGGCCAAGGCGATGCTTTTTGAATATTGATAGATATGGATTTTAAAAGCATAGAAAAAAAGTGGCAAGAGCGCTGGGAAAAAGAATCTAAAACCCAAGAGCCCATAAACAAATTTTACGTGCTTGAAATGTTTCCGTATCCTTCTGGCAAGATACACATGGGGCATGTTAGAAACTATACCATAGGAGATGCTATAGCCCGTCTTAAGAGAATGGAAGGCTACAGCGTGCTTCATCCGATGGGGTGGGATGCTTTTGGGCTTCCAGCAGAGAATGCCGCCATCAAAAATAACTTAAGACCAGACATTTGGACTTATTCAAATATAGATTACATGAGAGCTCAATTAAAATCTCTTGGGTTTTCTTACGACTGGGATAGGGAGATAGCTACCTGTGATCCTAGCTATTACAAGTGGAACCAGTGGATTTTTTTGAAAATGTATGAGAAAGGCGTTGTTTATAGAAAAACTGCCACCGTAAACTGGTGTCCGGTGGATGAGACTGTCCTTGCCAACGAACAAGTAATAGATGGTAAATGTTGGAGGTGTGGGACTCTTATAGTCCAAAAAGAAATTCCCTCTTGGTATATAAAAGTTACAGACTACGCAGAAAGGCTTTTGGAAGATTTGAAGCTTTTAGAAGGAAAGTGGCCTCAAAAGGTTTTAACCCAGCAGAAAAACTGGATAGGAAAAAGCGAAGGAGCGTTGGTAAGGTTTCCCCTTGAAAGAAAGGTAAAAGATTTTGAGTACTTAGAAATCTTTACCACCAGAATAGACACTATATACGGGGTAAGCTTTATGGCGATAGCCCCAGAGCATCCTCTGGCAAAAGAACTATCTCATGAAAACCAAGCATTAAGAGATTTCTTAGAAAAAATGTCTCACATATCCACCAAAGAAAGAGGCACCACCTCAGCAAAAGAAGGTGTTTTTACAGGTTTATATGCAATAAATCCGGTCAACGGTAAAAAGATACCTATCTATGTGGCAAACTATATATTGATGGAATATGGTACTGGCGCTATAATGGCGGTGCCTGCTCACGATCAAAGGGATTTTGATTTTGCAAAAGCCTATAACTTGGATATTATACCTGTTATAAAACCTCAAAATGATCATGATTTTAATGAAAAAGCCTACGAAGAAAAGGGAATACTTATAAACTCTGATATCTTCGACGGACTTACATCTGACGATGCCAAAGAAAAGATTTTAGAGTTTTTAAAAGCCAAAAACTTAGCCGAGAAAAAAATTTCTTACAAGATAAAGGACTGGAACGTTTCAAGACAGCGCTATTGGGGCACTCCTATACCTATGATACACTGTGAAAACTGCGGTATTGTCCCGGTGCCTTACGAAGACTTACCAGTGCTTCTTCCAAAAGATGTAACCTTTACAGGCCACGGAAACCCTTTAGAACATTCAGAAAGCTTTGTAAATACCACATGCCCAAAATGCGGTGGCAAGGCAAGAAGAGAAACAGATACGATGGATACGTTTTTTGATTCCTCTTGGTATTTTATAAGGTTTACAGACCCCAAAAACGATAAGCTACCCTTTGATAAAGATATAGCCAACAAATGGATGAACGTTGATATATACATAGGCGGTATAGAACACGCCGTGCTTCACCTTCTTTATTCGAGGTTTTTTGAAAAGTTTTTATACGATATAGGTCTTATAGACCATATAGAACCCTTTGACAAGCTCATCACCCAAGGCATGGTCTTAAAAAAATGGGTAAGCGTAGGAAAGCTCTTGGATTATCTTGGGCTTACCGAAGAGGATGATGTAGAGCTTTTAGTAGAAAAGTTAGAAAGTATGAAAACTACATAAAATTATTAAAATATTGACATATCTTATAAAAATAAAATGAAATCTTAATGAAAAATTAACAATTGCCTCCTATAATGAATACATCAACTATTAAGGAGGTTTGTATGAAAAAGAAGCTGTTATTAGCACTTTCTGTCTTTGGTATGGCTATGATACCAATTCATAGCGCCAACGCTATACTTTTAAAAGCCAACGACAACGAGTTTGCAAACGTAGGTCTTAAGCTGGCTATCTGGGCTCAAGACAACGGCAAAGTCACCACCAACGACCACAGTGGTGTAAACTTCTCAGTAGAAAACGCAAGGCTCTACTTCTCAGGCCAGATAAACCCTATCGTCCAATTTGGGGCAAACATAGATTTTGCAGATAATACAGCTTTGTCTCCAGATGGTTCTGCAAGAGCTCACGGCGGTATGCCACACACCCTTGCAAAAGACGCTTTTATAAACCTTAAATTTATGCCGCAAGCCCAACTTATGGCAGGATTATTCTTAGACCCGTGGTCAAGAGTAGCTCTTGGAGACCTATACTCTTTCATAGTGCCCCTCGAAAACTACAACCCAGGTATATCTGAGATAAACGTAGATGGCGGTAATCTTTTAAAATCTTCTTCA
>NZ_JBMFST010000020.1:0-24325 GCF_049967395.1 Hydrogenobaculum sp.
ACAACTTTAAATCAGTGGCAAATCAGGCAGATGAAAAAAGCCAAATATATCCTCATACTAAACAAACTAAAACTTATCGGCACTATCATAAAAAATTTTAGGCCTCTTAACAAAAAATTAACTTTTGTGCCTTAATTTAAATTCCAAAGGAGGTAGTCAGCCATGGTTAAACATTTTGATGAGATTAAGCATCTTTTGGAAGAGGGAGAAGAGCTTTTGTTCTCAGCATTTGATAGTGGTATATACCATATGCTTACTTACAACAAAGCTTACAATACGCTGTTTTATTTTAAAGCTAGGAAACTTGGTAATGATCAAAAATACTATAGAACTTCCGAAAAGATAATCACACCGCTCAGTCTTAAAGAGAAGCTTTCACATATCTTGTCTCCAAAAGCAATAGAATTTTTAGAAAAAAGCATAATGGACAATCGTCGGTATGCAACTTGAACAAGCGATTTTGCTTTTAGAACCAAGCTTGGATGTTTACTTAGAGCAAGAGGATGATCTTATGGCTTTTGAACAGATGATAAAAGCATCTTTTGATTGTTTTGTTATAGATAAAGATGGCACTTTAATATACGACACTAAAAGCTTAGAACTGCCAGCCAATGTGAAGGTCTATAATTTTGACTGTAACTTTTACAAATCTTACATAGGCAAAACTGAAGATATAAAAGTAATAAACCCTCGCATAAGTAAAATGTGGATATCCTCCACAGATACTAGAGCAGATTTCTCTGAAGTGCTTGAGAGTATAAAAGCTGATAAACTAAGTGGCTTTCTGGAAGTAAAATCAAAGTTTTTGGGAGTAGATAGCTTTTTGTACTTTAAAAATGGGGATACTGTTAGTGTAAAGTTTGGAGATTTGTACCAAGAACCAGCTATTAGCTTTTTGGTGCAAAAGATATCTGACAAAATGGTAAGCATGAATTTCTATAAGCTTCCAGAGGAAATGGTAGAAGTATACGCTTCAACACACAAGCTTTTGTATTTAGAAGAGGATGAGGTTATAAAAAGCCTTGATTTTGGACTGGATTTAAAAAACATGATTGTTCAGGGCATGTTTCCCAGTGGATACTTTCAAATATATATAGAAAACGGCAAAAAGATATTCCAGATATTAAACGATGAAGTAGTGGGTAGCATAGAAATATACGAACCCTTTTATTTGGCCGTTTTTTCTTTAGAGTTTACGAAGATAGCTATAGATGTGTCTGATTTTGTTAAAAGCTATAAACCAGCGAATATAAGGCTAAAGCCCACAAGCGCTGATAAAAATTTCGTGTTTTTCTGTCCCATGTGTTGGAACGCTGTAAATCAAGAAGACAAGGCTTGTCCCCATTGTGGGTATAACATAGAAGATTTTATAAGATTGCCTTATGAAACTAAATTGATAATAGCTCTTAATCATCCTATAGCGGACTATAGAATTACAGCTTTAAACGTGATAAAAGCAAAAAACGTAAAAATGGCCATTCCTTTTGTAAAGGATATGATACTAAAAGAAGACAATCCAATGGTAATACAAGCAGCTATAAATACATTGTTGGTCCTTGATGAAAAAGCGTGTGAATTTTTCAAGAAAGTGTTGAAAGAACACGAGTATAAAACAATTAAAAAATACATGGAAGAAACCTATAGGAGGTATTGTATATGAAGGTAGTATTTTTTGATAAGGAGTTGTCAAAATCATCAACAAAAATTTATGAAAATATAGAGGCTTTGATAGAAGACGATATTTTAAAAGAATACGAATATTTTTTGACAGAAAATAGTAAATGCCTTAAAAGCACAAGATATATAAACGAAAACATAGAAATATTAAGGCTGTTGATGAAAAAAAGAATAGTTATGTTTTACCAACCGATATTCTCAAACAAAGATGGTTTTGTATACGCTTATGAAGCTCTCATGAGGATTAAGTATAATGAAAACTACTTATCACCAAAAGTGGCTTTTGATATAGCAAAAGAGATAGGTATAGAATATATGCTTGATGCTATATGCAGAGAGCAAGCCATATTACAGTATAAGCAAAAGGGTCTTAAGCTTTTCATAAACATAAACCCTAACTCTTCGAACAGTGGATTTTTCAAAAGAGGCTTTACGCTAAACGTAGTGCTTCAAAGCAATTTAAAACCAGAGAACGTAGTGTTAGAAATCACAGAATCTGAAAAATTTGAAGACGTAGAAACGTTAAAAGAAATCATAGAATATTATAAATCCATAGGTTTTAGTATAGCTTTTGACGATTTTGGAACTGGATACAACTCTTTGAACATCTTAAGTCAGATAGAACCAGATTATATAAAGTTTCCTATAGAGCTTGTAAAAGGTATATCACGCTCAAAGGTAAAGTGGCAAATAGTAAGAGGCATAATGGATATGGCTATAAAAAACGGTATAAAAACCATAGCGGAAGGTGTAGAGAACAAAGAAGATTTAGAAACTATCTTAGAGCTTGGTATAGATTACTCTCAAGGGTTTTTGATTGGTTTGCCATCAGAATCTCAAGAATTACCAAAAGACGGTATAAAGCTTTTAAGAAGCGTAATACTTCAGAAAAAATTAAACTCCATAAAAGATAGATACAGCATAAACAAAGAAGACCTTGAATCTATAAAATGTATTAAAGGTAATCCAGATATCAAATATCTTATAGAGCTGTTGAAGAAAAACGATGCTAATTGGCTTTACTTGGAAGATTTTGATATCTTGATAAACGAAAATTGTATAAAAAAAATATTGAACACTCTAAGTGAAAACCTTTTCTACTACAAATCTATCGATTATTTCTTTGAGCACATAGATTGTCATTATCAAAACCCCACAAAAATAGATATACAAGACAACATATTGCACGCTTACAACATAACTATAGAAAATAACTTAGAGGCTATAATTGTAAAAAGCTATCAAAGTATACTGGGTGTTTTGACAAAAGCTAAAATACTGGAAAGGCTTTTTGATACATTTTACAAAATAACACTTTATACAAACCCGCTTACTGGTCTACCGGGTAACGTGATGATAGACAAAGAGATAGAAAACGCCATAGAACAAAAGTTAAACGCATACGTAGTTTACATAGATATATCAAACTTTAAACCCTTCAACGATGCGTACGGCTTTCTGGCCGGAGATATGATGATTAAAAAGCTGGCTCAAACTCTTCAGTCTTTTGCCTTTAACTACGATGCTTTTGTGGGGCATATAGGAGGAGATGACTTTGTGGTTATATTTAAAAACCTAAAAAACAAAGACGAAGTAATAAATAATTTATACAAAGAGGCTTCAGAGGCTATAAAAGAACTTTACAAAGAAGAGGATGTAAAAAACGGATACTTTGTGTCAAAAGACAGAGAGGGCAATGTGAAAAAGTTTCCTATTGCTAAAATCACGTTAGCAGCGGCAAATGTCTTAAATTACAAAAGTTCTCAGGACATAGCTAAAAGGTTGGCAGAGCTAAAAAAAGAATCAAAAAATCTGCTAAAGCCCGTGATAGAAGAATCAAGCGAAACGTTGGTAAGCCAAACGGTTGTTTAAGTGGTGGTATATGTAAAAAAGATGTGACATGTTTTTTTCTAAGGAAAAACGCTCTTTTACAAAGGTTTTTATTGGGCTTTTATCTAAATAAGGATAAACCTTTGAAAGGGTTAATATATTTTGTATAAACTCTTCTTTTGAATTAGCTAAAAATTCTTTGTAGTAGACAATCTCTGGGAAAGATACATCGTTGTAAGCTACCACCGGAAGCCCGCAAGCTTGCGCCTCTATTACAGCGTAACCAAAAGTATCGGATTTGGAAGCACTAACAAATATGTGAGATAATTTGTATATGCTCGTTAGGATTTTTTTATCTTTTATATAATCTAACACTGTAAAGTCAGAATCTAAAATTTTGCTTATGTGCTTTTTGTCTGGCCCTTCTCCTACCAATAAAAGGTGAAATCTTTTGTCAAGGTTTTTAAGTATTTTAAATATATCTAGAAGCTCGAGGAAGTTTTTATCTTTGGAAAACCTACCAACATATAAAAGCACTATTTTATCTTTTAACAAATTTTTTAGTTCTTCGTTGTAAGTCTGATTTTCAAAGATGTTAAAATCTATTCCATGATAAACTACTTCTACGTTGTATAAGCCAAGAAGGTTAAGATAGTCTTTTACGTAGTAAGAGGGCGCTATAATTAAATCCATTTCGCTGTAAGTTTTATAAATATATTTTCTTGTGATCTTAGAAAGCATGTTGTTATCTTTATTTAGTTTAAAAACGTTTAGCAAGCTTTTCTCTAAGTTGGAATGGAAAAAACCAACCGTGCTAAAATTTAGCTTATCCTTTAGTTTTTTAATAAAAGACGGCAACAAAAACAAAGATCCTATTTCAACTATATCTGGTTTTTCAAACTCTATTATATTTGTTATTTTTTGCTGGTTTACGAGAAGCCTATACTGTTTCCATACAAACATATAAGGAGATTTGATTTGATATATCTTGCTGCGGTTTATGTAATTTAACGTATCTTTATTACCCGGGACTATGACTACGTGTTCTATGTCTTTGTCTTTTACATACTCAATCTTGTTGTTTATGTATGTTTTTATACCACCGCTTTTATCCGAATAAAAATGTGTTATGTCTAAAAGCTTCATACTAAGGTTTCTTCAGAAAACTCTACGCTCCTTACCTTTCCAAAAGAAAATAGATTTATCATATCCATAAGAAGGCTTCTCTCATCGAGAGCCAAAGCGTAATCTATGGCTTTTTGTCTTATATCTTTGTAGAGCATGTTGTCATCTAAAAGTTTTTTAATAATATGCAAATACCCTATTGGGTTGTTTTGACTTATTATAAAGCCGTTTTCTCCATGTTTTATGTGCTCCTTTGCACCGCCTTTGTCTGGAACCAAAGGTACGATACCGCTTGCCATCGCTTCTAAAACTACGTTTCCAAAGGTCTCTGTGGTGCTTGGAAACAAGAATATATCTGAGCTGGCATAGGCTTTTGATAAATCCTCCCCCTCTAAAAATCCAGTAAAAATAATCCTATCTTTATAAACTTTTTCAAGCTCGTATTTATAAGGTCCGTCTCCCACTATGGCAAACTTTATGTTTCTCTCTTCTTTTAAAAGCTCAAAAACTTCAACAAATGTGTCCAAATCTTTTTCTTTTGCAACCCTTCCTATATATACGATTACTCTTTCTCCTCTATAAGTGGGGTCAAAGCGTTTCCAAAACTCTTTATCTCTAAAGCTAGGATTAAACTTATCTTTGTTTACACCTCTTTTGAAAATTACCAATTTGTCTTTTTTTATTCCATAGTTTAAGAGTTTTTCATAGTAAGAAAAGCTTGGAACCAGCACCCTATCTGACAAACCGTAGAAAGTTTTCATAAGCACCTCGGCAGCGTATTTGAAATAAGGTTCATTGGTATATCTGTAAGCATATTCTGGAAAGTCTGTATGATATGCCGATACAAACGGAATACCAAGGACTTTGGCTATTATAAGAGCATATATCCCTATAATCCCAGGAGTAGCAGCGTAGATTATGTCGAAGTTTTCAGATTCTATATAATCAAGAAGCTCTAAAAGATTTGGTATGTTTATAGTTATATTTTCATACTCTGGTAAAGCAAAAGAAATCATTGGTTTAAAGTTTTTTATATAAGGGTCCTCTATAAGTCTGTTGTCAGAAATAATAAACTTTACGTTTAGGCTTTCTTCTTTTGATAGATCCAAAAGCTTCTGAGTGGTTCTTGCAACTCCATTTATATCAAAAAATGTATCGCTAAAGTAAGCTACTTTGCCGTCAACATGTTCTTCGTTAAAAAATTCTTTGTAGAATTTCTTTGATATGTTTTTCTCATCGGCCCTTTGCTTGTATACAGATAGATAAGCGATATATGGTGCTAAAAATATAACGCTTCTTCCTATGTAGGCGCTTAGCCTATCGAAGTCAAAGGATCTCATTGATTTTATCTGATTTAGCGTGTAAGGAAGCATGTTTGAGAAAAATTGGAATATATTTTCGTGAGGGTTTTCAGATACTATACCCTTAAAGTTGATGACGTTTTCTATAAAGGTAACCACAGAGCTTTTGCCCAATATAGAATCTAAAAAGGAATACCTAGAAGAGTCTTTTTGTTCAAAAAGCGTATCCAATAGATAACCAAGGTTTCCGAGGTTATATCTTTTTTTCATACCCTCTTTTGCTATATTCATTACCATATGTGTTAGCCTTTTGGGATTGCCATGATAACCCTCCACCTTAGTTTGGCCATTTTCTATAGCTTTTTTTAGGTCTTCTATGCTATCACCTTCTGCTACTGTATATCCATAACCAAGATCAAGACCGCCGTGATCATCAGACCCACCGGTAAAGGATATAAAATCTCTCTTTCTTTTAAAAAAGCCATACTTGTTAGCCAGATCTTCCAAGTCTTTTTTGGTATAAGATTTTGCTATCTTTTTTGTAATTATTGAAGAGGTTTTTGATCTTGTGCCATTTAGTATTTCCCAGTTGTCAAAAAGAAGCAAAAATCTCTCTACGTGTGTTTTGTTAAGCTTTCCATCCATATTGTAAAGCGGATGAGCCAATATATGGGTTATGTTGTTAAATTGAAGATAATCTACAAGCTCGTATATATTTCCTCTTATATGCTGTATGTCGTCGTGATGCTTTTGATTTATATCAATGGCTATAACATGAACTTTACATCTATCCTCTGGAAAGTATGTTGTTATCTCTTCAGATATAAATACGTTTGGTAAGTGCGCTATCTCAAGACATCCCTCGATAGTATCATGGTCTGTGATGGTAAATAGCGTCATTCCTCTATTTAAAAGGGTCTCGTAAAGTTTTTTTGGTTTTGTATAACTCTCGCCTATTTTTAGCTTTTCAGAAATGTAGCCACCTGGCCTGTTTGAAGCTTGAGAGTGAAGATGTAAATCAACTTTTATCATAAAACCTCCCTAAAGCTATTATCTAATTTAATACACGTATGTTAATTTTTTATTAAGTTTTTTGCTTTTACTATATGAGATAAATTAGTCATTTGAAAATGTTCTTTTCTCGCATAGTCCAATACTTTCAAGAGTTTGTAAATTTTAGAGGGCTTTTCAAGATCTACCGGATGAATTGCAATCCTTACAACATTTAATTTTTTTACAATAAAATACATCCTATCAAAAGAAAAGATAGAAAGCTTTTCTACAAATCCCCTACTACCAAATGTCAAAACCGGCGCAAATATCTTTTTGTTGTTTTCTAAGTCGTATATGTATCTTCTATCTGTGGTAAATAAAAATCCCTTTTCCTTTAAAAGCCTAAACACTTCTTTTCTAAAAAGCCAAGCGGGTGCTATAAAGCCATTTGGCGATATACCTAAATTGTTAAGCATCTTAATTCCTTTCTCAAGCCTTTGTGAAAGGTTATCTTCTAGTAAAAACTCAGCTTCTTTGTTGGTGAATATTCTTCTATAGTCATATTTTCCAAAATCCTTTGACATGTGAGTATAACCATGGAGTATAGCTTCGCTATTTTTTGTTAGTTCTAATATCTCGCTTTTGATATCTAAAAGAGTTTCTTTTTCGTGATAAAATGGTATTAGCAAAAGAGATATACGAGTTATACCGTTTTCTTTGAGAAGGTTTTGTAGGGCCAATACGTTTTTTAGATTAGAAGGGCAAACATCGTGGATTGATATGTTTAAAAGTTTAGTTTTTCTAAATAGCAAGAACGTATGTCCTCATAGAGTATTTTTGTTAACTCTTTTCTACTAAAATGAGATATTTGATATAAAGGGTTTAAAAAGAATAGCTCAATTTCCATAGAATTCACATTTAGCAAAAAGCTAAATAGATGGTTTAAAAGTGTCATATCTCCATAATAAAATACGTAGTCTCTATTAGAAATTGCAATAGGTTTGCCGTTTATAGATTTGTACTTTATGCATATTGGTACTATTGGTTTTTGGGCTTTTAGCATAACTTCTACAAAGCTACTTTTGAATGGTAGCACATCATCGCCGTTTGAAGTAGTACCTTCCAAAAACACCACCACATTGAAACCATCCTCTAAAACAGATTTAAATAGCTCTATGTCAGATAGTATGTTGGCTTTATTTTTTCTATCTATAAATATCGCACCACCGTACTTTGCTATATGTCCAAATAAAAATGTTTTCTCCACCTCTTTTGTGGATACAAAAACGGCCTCTGTAAAAGCGCTTAAGACAACTATATCAAAATAGCTTAGATGGTTTGATACAATTATATGATTTTTACCATCATTTATATACATACCGCTTTGAGATACTTTTATGTTGAAAAGCTTTAAAACGAGTTTAGAGAAGTAAGACGCATTTTCTATAAAGCGCTTTTTCTTTTCTGTTTGATTTTTAGAAAATATATCTATATATAAAGATTTTAAAAGAAAGCCTATGGCAAGAGCCAAGAATAGCGATATTTTATAAACAAACTTAATATATTTCATACTAATTATATTAAACTTTTATTTTTAATTTTTGGTTAATAAAAGCCCCAAAACGGGGCTTTTTATGTGTTAGGCGGCGGGCGATGGCTTGGAAATAGGCGCATCTTCTTGAGATATCTCTTCCAAAGATTTTCCTTTTGGTTCTGGTATGGCTATATAAGTAAGGATTAGCCCAGCTAACGAGAATACAAATGTTAAAAGTAAGGTATGGCTTAATCCCAACGACTTTAATAAGATAGGGGAAAAAGTAAGCACCTATGAAAGCCCCTATCTTAGCTACGCCAGCAGATATACCGTGTGCTGTGGTCCTAACGTTTACTGGAAATACCTCAGCCGGGAGTACAAAGGTAGTGGTGTTTGGACCACGTGCTTTGTATTAAGTTTGCATGTATAAAAAATCCCATGGCAGATGCAAACATTGCCTTTATGTGAAAAAGGCTAAACTGTGAGGTGTTTAAAGCTTCTGCTATACTACCTTTTACCACTTTTGCCATACTAAACCTCCTAACGTTTGATACTTTAGCATTTTAAAAGTTTATTGTTAATATTTGATTAAAATCTTGTAAAAAAAATATAAAATAACAATGCAAAAATAATAAAGATATACTATACTTTTCAATTTTTTTATCATATAAAGATGAGATATATTGTTTATAAATAATAAGTTTTTAAAGTACAACTACTTCGCTTAGGGCGTTAGATTTATAGGATTTTAACTTAGATATGGTTTTGGAGAGGCTTGAAGAGTATGAGCCACGGGGGACTTGAACCCCCGACCCACGGATTAAAAGTCCGTTGCTCTACCTGCTGAGCTAGTGGCTCTAAATAATAATATTATATCACATCTTTAAGATTTTGCAAGAACTTTGTATGAGTTGATGCGGTAACAGAAAAAATCTTTGTGAAAATAAACTTTTGAATTCTTTTATAATTGGTTTATAAGCAATTTAATACAAAAATAGGTTTTTATGTGATATAATTAAAATAATTATGTTGAAGGCTATTAAAAGAAGTTCAATGCTGTTGGGAGTTTTTTTAGCTTTTGGGGTAAGTTATGGTATGGGCGAAACAACGCCGATGCAAAGCGTGCCTACTGGTATTACATGCAAGGTTATAGATAATACCGGTAAATCACATATTTTACAAAATTGCAACTGCGACGGTAGGACATATATAGACGTAAAAGATGGCTCTTTAAGCTATTTTGTAGACCTAAACACAGTAAGATCTATAGATGTTGAGGCTTTCAGAGCAAACAACGTTGAGGTAGATTTAAAAACAAATGCAAATCCAAATGGAAAGCTCGTTGAGCTTTCTAAGGATATGATATGCTACGGACTTGGTAGCCTTGGAAATGCAAAGTTTTATATAAAAAACATAAAGAGTATTTATATTTTAAAACCATGATAGGAGAACGATTGATGAAAAAAGTTTCTTTAGCTTTAACTATACCGATAGTTTTTGTGGGCGGATTTTTAGTAGGTGCAAAGGCAGAACAAAACAAAAAACATCAATCTGATGCAGATTATATAAGGCTTTTTATGGATGTTTTTGAAATCACAAAGCAAAATTACGTGGTAAACCCAAGCACTAAGAAAATGATTTACGGTGCTTTAAACGGCATGCTTCAATCCCTTGATCCGTTTTCCGATTTTTTCACCCCCTCGGAATTTAAAGAATTTACTCAAGATACCGAAGGTCAATTTGGCGGTATTGGTATAGAGATAGCAAGAAAAGATGGAAGGCCTATAGTAATAGCTCCTATAGAAGGAACACCTGCTTATAAAGCTGGTATAAGGGCTGGTGACATTATCATCAAAATAAACGGCAAAGATACTTCCAATATGAGTTTATTCAAAGTAATAAAACTTATAAAAGGAAAACCCGGTACTACTGTAACGCTTACTATATTTAGAAAAGGCGTAGACCATCCTCTCACTTTCAAACTAACTAGAGAAATAATAAAAGTTCCTGCTGTAAAAGCTACAATGGTAAACAACCATATAGGTTATATAAAGCTTGTACAATTCCAAGAAAATGCTTACAGCGAGCTTGCAAAAGCCGTAAGAAAGCTTGAATCTAAAGGTGCTAACGAGTTTATATTTGACCTAAGAAACGATCCGGGCGGACTTTTAACGCAGGCTATAAAAGTAGCAAACGTATTTTTACCAAAGGGTAAACTAGTGGTTTATACAAAAGGAAGAGTTGTTGGAGAACATAAATATTATACTCAACAAAATCCTCTTATACCTATGCAAGATAAAGTAGTGGTCCTTGTCAACGGCGGTACCGCAAGCGCTGCTGAGATAGTAACTGGAGCATTAAAAGATTACAAGAGAGCTACGATAATAGGAGAAAAGACGTTTGGTAAAGGCTCTGTTCAAAACCTTATACCTTTGGAAAACGGCGCGGGGCTTAAACTAACTATAGCTTATTGGTATACGCCAGCTGGCATATGTATAAATAAAAAAGGAATAATGCCAGATATACTGATAAAATTCCCAGCTAAAGAGCAAGAAGAGCTTATAAAGACTATAGAGGATATGAGGCTCAAAGGCGATAAGCAAAAAGTAATACTTCTTCCCAACAAAGACCCTCAGTTAAAAGCGGCCATAGACTATTTGGAAGGAAAACCTGTAAAATCCCAAAAAGCAGAGAAAGAAGAAAAAGCCTCCTAATAGATGAGTTCTGAAGAAAAAAAGCTTTGTCTTGGTATAGAGACTTCTTGCGATGATACTGCCTTGGCTCTTTACAGCAGCGAAAAAGGCCTTATAGATAGCATACTCAGTTCTCAGGCGAATATTCACCAAATATACAACGGCATAGTTCCTGAGCTATGCTCTAGAGAGCACACTAAAAACTTGTATGTGCTTTTTTATGAGCTTTTAAAAAGAAACAATTTAAAACCTTCTGATATAGATTTTTTATCGCTTACTGTTGCCCCTGGCCTTATTTTATCCCTTTTGGTTGGAGCTTCCTTCGCCAGTGGTTTATCCTATGCTTTGGACATACCCATAGTACCGGTCCATCATATAGAAGCTCATATATACTCGGTATTTCTAGAGTATCATGTGGAATACCCGTTTTTAGCTCTTGTGGTATCTGGTGGTCATACAGAGGTTTATCTCGTAAAAGATTTTGAAAACTATGAGTTAATAGGCAAAACCCTTGACGATGCTGCTGGAGAAGCTTTTGATAAGGGAGCGGTTTTGCTTGGTCTTCAGTATCCTGGCGGTCCTGCCATAGAAAAATTTTTATCTTCGTATGAAAATCTCGAAACTATAGATTTCCCAACACCTATAAAAGACGATAGAATAGCCTTTTCTTTTAGCGGTTTGAAGACTTTTTTAAGAGAGAGCGTAAACATATATCCCAAAGAAGCATTGGTGTTTTCTTATCAAGAGGCTATAGTAAATCATATAATAAGGATTTTGCAAAGGGCTATAAAAAGAACCGGTGTAAAGCGTCTTGTGGTGGTTGGTGGTGTAGCTGCCAACAAACGCCTTAGAGAAAGATTGCAAACTCTTGATATAGAATGTTATATACCATCTATAAAATATTGCACAGATAACGCAGCAATGGTAAGCTTTGTGGGGACCTTGAGATTTTCAAAAGGAAAGTATTATAAAAAATCAGATTTACATAAATTAAACCCACAACCTTCTCTTAGTTTAGAAGAGTTTATAAAAAGCTTTGGTTAAGTATTTTTGTTTGTTCATGATTGCTCATACAATTTTTATTTTTATGGTATAATATTAGATTATTGCGGGGATGTGGCGAAATGGCAGACGCAGCGGACTTAAAATCCGCAGGGAGCAATCCCGTGAGGGTTCAAGTCCCTCCATCCCCATAAACTTTTCTTCTTTGTTTCTTGGTTTTAAGATATAATAAATAGGATGAGATGGAGCAAATATTTTCTATATACAACAAAAGAAGAACCTTCTGAAACAGAAGCAGCCTCTCACAGGTTTCTTACAAAAGCAGGTTTTATAAAACAAGTGGCTTCTGGTATATATGAGCTTACGCCCATAGCTTTTAGAGTACTGAGGAAAATAGAAAATATAGTAAGAGATGAGATGGACAAAGCTGGGGCTCAAGAGCTCTTGCTTACTATTTTAAATCCCGCAGAGCTTTGGAAAGAGACTGGAAGATGGGATTATTACGGCAACGAACTTTTCAAGCTAAAAGATAGAAACGAAAGAGATTACTGTCTTGGTCCCACCCATGAAGAAGAGATTACAGATTTGGTAAGAAAGACAGTGAGGTCTTATAAGCAACTACCTTTAAACCTATATCAGATATATACGAAATTTAGAGATGAAAAAAGACCTCGTTATGGGCTTATAAGAGGAAGAGAATTTATTATGAAAGATGCCTACTCTTTTGATACCGACGAGGATAGTGCGAGAATCTCGTACGATATTATGGTAAAAGCATACAAAAATATTTTTGAAAGATTACATTTAAACGTATTGATGGTAAAAGCAGATGTTGGTCAAATAGGTGGGAAAAGCTCCCATGAGTTTGTGGCTATTACAAAATATGGCGAAGCGCTGGTGGCTTACTGTGAAAATTGTGGATATGCAGCCAACACCGAGATAGTGGAGTTAAAAAAGCCAGATGTAGAAAAAGAAACACCTTTACCTTTAGAAGAAGTATATACTCCGAATGTAAAAACAATAGAAGAACTTTCTTTATTTCTAAATGTGCCTAAAAGCAAGATAATAAAATCTGTTCTTTATATAAAACAAGGAAAACCTATAATGGTTTTAATAAGAGGGGATAAGAAGATAGATGAAAAGAAGCTAGAAAGGCTTTTTGGTACAGACGAGTTTAGACTAGCAGAAGACGAAGAAGTCTTAAAGCTTTTAAACACAGAAAAAGGTTTTATAGGTCCTTTTGTAGAAGGAAAAGATATAGAAATAATAGTGGATAATTCTTTATACAACGCTTCAAACATGATAGTAGCTTTCAACAAGCCCCACTATCATTATAAAAATGCAAATATTGAGTTTGATAGTTTTGTAGATGTTGCCGAAGTAGAAGAAAAAGACCCGTGTCCAGAATGTGGTGGCCCTTTAAAAATAGCTCAAGGCCTTGAACTAGGGCATACGTTTCTATTGGGCACTAGGTATTCTTTACCTATGAAGGCTTATTTTACAGATAAAGACGGTGTAGAAAAACCTATTGTGATGGGATGTTACGGTATAGGTATCTCAAGGCTCATAGCAGCTATCGTAGAGCAGTATCACGACGAAAAGGGCATAAAATGGCCTTTGTCAGTGGCCCCTTTCCAAGTGCTTATTACTTGTGTAAATACTTCTGATGAGCTTCAATACAGCGTTTCGGAAAATCTTTACAAAAGTCTTATCGCTAATAATATAGAAGTGCTCTTTGACGATAGGGACGTATCGCCTGGAGTTAAATTTAACGATGCAGATTTGATAGGTATACCATATAGGATTGTAGTAGGTAAAAAGGCAAAAGATAATATTGTTGAGGTAGTGGATAGGCATACTTTAAAATCTACCGATATTTCGGTGGATAAGGTGTTAGATTATCTAAAGGATATCTTGAATGTAAATGGCGGGTGATATATACGCTGTAGGACTTAACTATAAAACAGCTACCGTAGAACTTAGAGAAAAATTAAGCTGCAACGCTTCAGAGTTAGATTCTGTTTTACATATATTAAAGACTTCTACCAACATCGAAGAGTTTATGCTTTTGTCTACTTGCAATAGACTTGAACTATATTCTTACGCTTCTAACGAAAGATTTGTTTTGGATGCTTTTAGAAGATACGCTGAAATAAAAAACCAACACTTTGACAACTCTCATCTTTTCTTAAAAGCTGGAAAAGAGGCTGTAGCACATATATTTAAGGTGGCAGCCGGTCTTGATTCTATGGTAATAGGAGAGCCTCAAATAGTAGCACAGTTTAAAGAGGCTTTTTTTAAGGCGAAAACCTTAGGAACTACTGGCAAAGTTATAAATAGGTTATGCCAAAACGCTCTACACGCTTCCAAGAGGGTAAGATACGAAACCGGCATAAGCAAAAGTGCAGTATCCGTTAGCTATGCTGCGGTAGAGCTTGCAAAACGTATTTTTGGTGAGCTTAAAAATCACAAGGTGCTTCTGATAGGTGCTGGAGAGATGGGAGAGCTTGCAGCTATATACCTTCAACGCTCTGGAGCTAGTATATATATATCAAATAGAACTTACGAAAGAGCAGTAAGCCTAGCAGAGAGAATAAAGGCTAATGTAATAAGATTTGATGAAATAGAACAGTTTTTATATGAGTTTGATGTAGTTTTAGTTTCTACCGGCGCTCAAGGATATGTTATCACGAAAGACGTTATATCAAAGGCGATGAAAAAAAGGTACTATAAGCCTATATTTTTAATAGATATATCTGTGCCAAGAAATATAGAACCATCTTGTGCCGATTTGGATAGCGTTTTTTTATACAATATAGACGATTTAAAGGAAGTAGTGGAAAACAACTTATCCAATAGGGTTCAAGAGGCTAAAAAAGGTGAATTTATAATACTAGACGAAGCTGATAAATTTTATAAATGGCTTGAAAATCTTGAATTAGAGCCTATAATTATAAATATGTTAGATTACACTAAAAACGGCTCAAAAGACTGTAAAAAAATAGTGCATAGAGCAATAAAACTAATTAGGGAAAACAAAGAGTATACGCCTTTAGTTTTTGAGCTTTTAGGCATAAAATCTAAGGAAAAGGAGATAGACTATGGATTTGTTGAACGATAAGACGTTTCCGGTATCCATCACAGAGTTGATGGAGTTAGAGTCGGAAAGTTCTATAAAAGCCTATATCATGATAAAAGCAGACCCAAAAGAAATACCTTCTATTATGATAGCACTTTCTACTTTTGACGGTATAAGAACAGCAGACGTGGTAACAGGTCCTTACGACATAATTGTATTTGCAGAGCTTAAAAATCAAGATGAGCTTGGAAGGCTTGTGATTACTAAGATTCATACGTTAGAGGGAGTAAAAGAAGCTATTACCTGCGTAGTGGTTAGAATATAACATTGAATGGAAATACATCCTTTTGATGTAAAAGATATAGATGAAGTAGCAAAGCTTTACCTTAAAAGCTACAAAAATTTAGAGGAATATTCATATACTCACGAAGAGGATGTAAAAGTCTATATAAATTGGCTTTTAAGAAGAGACGTAGCTGGGCTTTTCGTAGTAAAAGACGATGATAAAATCGTAGGTTTTATAGCTATAGATGGTAATTGGTATAGCAAAAAATACAACAAGGTGGTTGGAGCAATACACGAGATATTTGTAGATCCAGAATATTTTGATAAAGGCATAGGATCTATGTTGATGGAAAAGGCTATAGAGTATTTTAAACAAAGAAATCTTGATCTTGTGGAGCTTTGGGTAGGAGACAAAAACGAAAAAGCTATGAAGTTTTACGAGAAATTTGGTTTTAGAAAAGACGGACAATACAACTTTTGGGTAAGGATGGTAAAAGATATTTGATAGTATTTGTAGCCCCACATTTAAAAGCTACGACGTCTGTGGCTTTGTTTCATGCTTTGGCGAAAAAACAAATAGAATGTATTGTAATAACAGAACCATCTGATACATGCGTTAGCCTTGGATATTTTGACAATGCGAATCGTTTTTTAGATTTTAACTACTGTAAAACTCACAACATACCAATTATAAGAAGATATACCGGCGGGGGAACGGTGCTTCTTCATCCAGGCCAAATTTTTTATCAATTTATTTTTTCTAAAAGCAACAAAACAATTCCTTTTAAAATAGAGAATGTTTACAAGTATTTTTCAAACATCGTAATAGAAGTTTACAAATCTTTAGGCATAAACGCTTTTTACAAACCTATAGCAGATATAGTCGTAAATGATAAAAAAATATCGGGTCAAGGGGCTGGGGATATCGAAAATATGCTTGTGTTTGTAGGAAATATGCTTATGGATTTTGATTTTGATACAATGGCAAATATTGTATCTTATGTAAAAGACAAAGACAATTTTAAAATCATTTTAAAAGATAATATCACCACGATTAAACGCGAGAATATCAATGTTACTAAAGAAGATGTTGTAAATGCTTTTATAGATGTACTAAGGGCTAAGTTTTCAAATTTAGAAATACTCTCTTTACCTAAGGATATTCTAGACTTTGCAAGAGACTTAGAAACGGAGCTTACCTCTTACGACGTTATAACAGAAGACACTGGTAAAGAACATAAGATATTTAAAATAAAGGAAAATTACTTTATAGACCCTAACACTCTTGAAAGAGTGATATTATGATATATCATCATATTAGTAATTTAACATTTATTTTATAGTGTTAAGATTTTATATAGAAAAAATTAAATTCATAAGTATATTAGAATAAACACCTTGAAGGAGGTAATAGCATGGAAACTATGGTAGAATTTACATTGACAGATAGAGCTATAAAGGCCATTAAGAAGTTGGCCGCTAAAAAACAGCTTACAAACCCAGTTTTTAGAGTAAGCCTTATAGAGGAAGGATGCGCAGGGTATAAATATTATACCGAATTTGATAACGCTGTAAAAGATAGCGACATAGTAATAGATTACGGTGATTTTAAGCTTGCCATAGACAAATACTCTTATGATTATCTAAAGGGCACGGAGTTAGATTATATAGAAAATCTTATGAAAACTAACAACTTTATTTTCAACAACCCAAACATAAAGCAAAGCTGTAAATGTGGTTCTTCTTTTAATTTTAGATAATCCTTGATTTTCTAACTAAATTTTGCTATAATAAATATTCTCATGGGGTGTAGCTCAACTGGCAGAGCATCGGATTTTGGATCCGAGGGTTCCTGGTTCGAATCCAGGCACCCCAGCTTTATAAACTCTCTTTAGGAGGATGTAGCTCAGCTGGCAGAGCGAGGGATTGTGGATCCCTATGTCGCGGGTTCGACCCCCGTCATCCTCCCTTTAGGTTTTTATGAATAACACTATTGTAGCTCCGGCAACCCCTGTTTTAAAATCGGCTATTTCCATATTGAGGCTATCTGGCTTAAACTGTATAGATATAGCTAATAGGTTTTTACACATTAAAAATCCAAAGCCAAGGTACGCCTATCGTACATCGTTTTATGTAAACGATAAAGAACTTGACGATGTTGTAGCTATATACTACAAGGGCCCTCGCTCTTATACCGGGGAGGATATGCTTGAGATTTTCTTTCACGGAAATCCTATTATTATAGAAAAAGCTATAGAAGCATTGGTAGACTACGGATGTTCTTTTGCGTCGCCTGGAGAGTTTACAAAAAGAGCGTTTTTGAACGGTAAAATGACGTTGGATGAAGCTTCAAGTGTGGAGCTTTTAATAAACGCCAATACCGAAAAAGCCGTAGAAAACGCTCTAAACATGCTAAAAGGTAAATTTTCTTCTTTTATTGAAGAACTAAGAAAAGAGTTTATAAGGATAATTGCAAATATAGAAGCCGATATAGAGTTTGGTTATGAAGATATAGAACCTTTGGATGTAAACGAAATAAAAAAAGAAATTAACAGTCTTATTTATAAGTTAGAAGAGTTTTATAAAAAGCTAAAAGAACAATCTTACTTATACGATGGCATAAAAATAGCTATAGTTGGCAAACCAAACGTTGGCAAATCTTCGTTGTTTAACGCGCTTCTACAAAAAAGAAGAGCCATAGTGTCTGAAATACCTGGGACTACGAGAGATTATATAGAGGATAGGTTGGAAATAAATGGTTTCCCAGTCAAACTTGTCGATACTGCCGGTATTAGGAAAACCGATGATCCAATAGAAAAAGAAGGTATAAATATAGCAATTGAACATATGAAAGAAGCCAATGTTGTGTTGTTTATGGTGGATGGTTCTAAAGAGCTTGAAGAAGAAGATTACTTTATTTATGATATAGTTAAAAGCTTAAATACTTTGGTTGTCTTAAATAAAAGTGATTTGGGCATAAATAGTAAAACTCTTGATTTTTTCAAAAATAATGCTATAATTATCTCTATAAGAAACCAAGAAAATGTTGAACACTTGAAAAATAAAGTTTTATATATGTTGGATTTGGCTGAAGATGGTATTTATGTTTCAAAAAGGAATAAGTTTTTGGTAGCTAAAGCTTTAGGTTCTTTAAAAGAAGCTGTTTTGCAAGATAAAACAGAAGTTATGATGCTTTATATAAGGGAGGCTCTAGATTATCTTGAGGAAATTCTTGGACTTATTACAGATGAAAACGTTTTGGATGAGATATTTTCTACATTTTGCATCGGAAAATGATTTTTCAATAGGCCATAAGCGGGCGCTGGATGGCCATAAACCCGCTATACAAATACCAGCGTTTAATTAGGTGGGATTGATTATGGAACAAGACATTACAACTAAAGAAACCAACAAAGAACTATCGCTAGAGGAACTTAAAAAGATGACGATGTCCGAGTTGCAAAAACTCGGTAAAGAGTTTGATTTAAAAAGGATTACTGGCATACGAAAAGAAGAGCTCATAGAAGATATATTAGAAGCTTACGGTAAAACAAAAGGTCTTAGATTTGTAAGAGGAGTACTAGAAGTTTTGCAAGATGGGTATGGGTTTTTAAGAAGCTCTTCCAACAACTACATGCCAAACCCAGACGATATATACGTATCGCCATCTCAGATAAAAAAACTCTATTTAAGGACTGGTGATACCATAATAGGCTTTTCACGTCCACCAAAGGATAACGAGAAGTATTATGCTCTTATAAAGATAGAGTCAGTAAACGGATTACCTATAGGTTCTTTGGAGCTAAGAAATAGGCCGTCTTTCGATAAGCTGGTACCATATCATCCTACGGAGCGCCTCAATATAGAATATGACCCGTCAGACTACGCTACAAGGGTGCTTAGTTTGGTTAGCCCTATTGGTAAAGGTCAAAGGGGGCTTATTGTAGCACCGCCAAAAGCTGGTAAAACCGTTATTCTTCAGCGTCTGTCAAAAGCTATTCTTACCAACCATCCAGAGGTATACTTAATTATTTTACTAATAGATGAAAGGCCGGAAGAAGTTACCGAAATGAGACGCATAGTAATGTCAAATGCAGATAAGGCTGACCACGAACCAGAGGTTATAGCTTCTACCTTTGACGAACCGCCAGAAAGACATATGCAAGTAGCTGAGCTTGTTATAGAAAAAGCCAAAAGACTTGTGGAGCTTGGAAACGATGTGGTTATATTGCTTGATTCTATGACAAGGTTTGCAAGAGCTTCCAACTCTGTGACACCACCAACGGGTAGAGTACTTTCAGGTGGTATAGAAGCTACAGCTTTGCAAAGGCCTAAGAAATTTTTTGGAGCTGCTAGGAATATAGAAGACGGTGGAAGTCTAACAATAATAGCTACAGCGCTAATAGAAACTGGTTCTCGTATGGATGATGTTATATACGAAGAGTTTAAAGGTACTGGTAATATGGAAGTTCATCTTGATAGAAGGCTCACCGAAAAGCGTATATTCCCAGCTATAAATATAAGCAAATCCGGTACTAGAAAAGAAGAATTGCTTTTGTCAGATTGGGAGTTACAGCGTATATGGGTTCTTAGGAAATTTTTCTCTTCTATGGACGATGTAGAAGCAATGGAGTTTTTACTTGATAAGCTCAAAAAGTTTAAAACGAATCAAGAATTTTTGAAAGCGATGAACGCTTAAAGGATTACAGATGAAGATTAGAGAAGATATTAGGAATGTAGCAATTATTGCTCACGTAGACCATGGTAAAACCACCTTGGTAGATGCACTTCTAAAGCAAAGTGGTACTTTTAGACAAAATGAAGAGGTACAAGAGCGGATTTTAGACAGCAATGCACTTGAGCGAGAAAGAGGTATTACGATTTTAGCAAAAAATACATCTGTGAACTACAAAGGCATAAAAATAAACATAGTGGACACACCGGGACACGCCGATTTTGGTGGAGAGGTGGAGCGCGTCCTAAATATGGTAGACGGTGTTATACTGCTTGTAGATGCTGCAGAAGGACCTTTGCCTCAAACTAGGTTTGTGTTGAGAAAAGCTCTTGAAGCAAAACTAACGCCAATAGTAGTAATAAATAAAATAGATAGACAAGATGCAAGACCGCAAGAAGTTTTAAACGAAATATACGATCTTTTTATAGACCTTGATGCTACAGAAGATCAACTTGATTTTCCAGTTTTATACGCTGTAGCCAAAAAGGGTATAGCTAAACTTTCTTTAGAAGAAGAATCACATTCTTTAGAGCCTTTGTTTGAAGCTATTGTAAATACCATTCCAGCTCCAAAATACGATGAGAACCAAGTTTTACAGCTTTTAGTAGCATCTTTAGATTACGATAATTTCTTAGGAAGGCTGGCCATAGGGCGTATACAAAATGGCTCATTGAGACAAAATCAACAAGTGTCTATAGTTTCACCAGAAGAAGGCGTTGTTAAGACTGGTTTTGTAAAAGCCATATACACTATAGAAGGCCTAAAGAGAACGGAAACAAAAGAGGCTTTTGCTGGTGACATAGTGGCTGTGGCTGGTTTTGACGATATCAACATAGGGCAAACTATTTCAGATGTAGAAAACCCAGTACCTTTGCCTTCAATAAAAGTTGAAGAACCTACTATATTCATGACATTTTCTGTAAACGATTCTCCTTTTGCAGGGAAGTCTGGAAAATACGTCACGTCAAGGCACCTAAGAGATAGGCTTTACAAAGAAACCCTTATGAACGTAGCTATAAAGGTAAAAGATACAGATTCTACAGATTCTTTTTTGGTTATGGGAAGGGGTGAGCTTCAAATGGCTATTTTAGTAGAGACTATGAGAAGGGAAGGCTACGAATTCCAAGTGTCAAAGCCAGATGTTGTGACAATAGAAGAAAACGGTAAAAAATTGGAGCCTATAGAAAAGGTTATTTTAGATATACCCGAAGAACACATAGGGATAGTATCTCAAAAGCTTGGTTCTAGAAAAGGACGTATGGTAAATATGATAAATCACGGTTTTGGTAGAGTAAGGCTGGAATTCATAGTACCTTCTAGAGGCTTAATAGGATATAGGTCAGAGTTTAAAACCGATACAAGGGGTGAAGGTCTTATAAATACTGTTTTAGAAGGCTATGAGCCTTGGCAAGGCGAGATTAAAAGCCGTATAAACGGGGCAATAGTGGCGGACAGAAAAGGTGTGGCTACTCCTTACGCTTTGCTTGGACTCGAAGATAGGGGTATATTTTTTATAGAACCAGGCACAGAAGTTTATGAAGGTATGGTAATAGGAGAGCACAACAAGGATAACGATCTTTATGTAAATATTACTAAAGAGAAAAAGCTTACCAACAACAGGGCTGCAGCTGCTGAAGAGTATGTAAGGCTTACCCCACCAAGAAAGATGAATTTTGAGCAAGCGATGGAGTGGATTACCCAAGATGAGCTTATAGAAGTAACTCCAGATGCAATAAGAATAAGAAAGAAGAAAAAGTGATAAAAATAGCTATTACTGGAAATTTCGGTGTAGGTAAATCTTTTGTATCGTCCTTATTTAAGGACTTAGGGGTTTGTGTTTACGATGCGGATGCCATAATCCATGAGCTTTACAAAAACGATGAAAGATTAAAACACGATGTTGTGAAGCTTTTAGGAGAGGGTATATTAAAAGATGGAAATATAGACAGAAAAAAAGTTGCAGATATCGTTTTTAACGATAAGCAAAAGCTCTTATCTTTAGAAAAGATAGTACACAAAGCCCTTTACGAATATTTAGATAATTTAATAAAAAGCTTGGATTGTGATATATTTGCATTAGAGGCCTCTCTTGTTGTAGAAAACGGTACTTACAAAGATTATGACATTGTGATAGTAGTTTATGCAGATAAAGAAACCTCAATAAAAAGACTTATTGAAAAAGGCTATACAGAGGATCAGATAGAAAAGAGATTATCAAGACAGATGCCAATAGAAGAAAAAATAAAATATGCAGATTTTGTGATAGACAATTCGGATGGCAAAGAGTTTACTATTAAACAGGTAAAAGATATATACAACAAAATTAGGTATGCTAAAATATTAGGTATGAAAAAATGGAAAGAGCATTTAGATAAGCTTAAGAGGTTAGAGGAGTTTTTAAGTAGCAGCTTTGACCAGGTAGAAACAATAGTGGAACTTTGTATGCCTGGGAACGATTGCTGTCCAGATTGTGAAAGACCTTTGGTTTTGGTAAAGTTTTGCTTAGAAGATAACAAGTGTTATGAAAGAAGGATAGAGCTTTTTGATCATTATTTCGATCTCCCAGACCAAGAGCTTTTTGACCAAATTACTCATTACGTAGAAGACTTTATGATGGAAATAGAACAATCAGAATACGGCGGTGGTTAAGCATGATAAAACTTGCTATAGTTGGAGTGGGAAATTGCGCCAGCGCTCTTATACAAGGTATATTTTACTACAAGAAAAATAATTTAAAAGATGTAAGCGGGCTTATGTACGAAGATATAGGGGGATACAAACCTTACGATATACAGGTTGTAGCTGCTTGGGATATAGACAAAAGAAAAGTCGGTAAAGACGTTTCAGAAGCCATTTACGCAAAGCCAAATTGCACTGCGATTTTTGAGCCAAACGTACCAAATCTAGGATGTAAAGTTAGGATGGGCAAAGTTTTAGATGGTTTTGCAGAACACATGTCAAACTACCCAGAAGATCTTACTTTTGTAAAAGCCGATGAAAAAGAAGACGATATGGACACAATAGTAAGCGTGTTGAAGGAAACCAAGGCAGATGTGCTAATAAACTATGTGCCTGTTGGTTCAGAACAAGCCGCTAGATTTTATGCTGAATGCGCTCTTAGAGCTGGTGTTGCTTTTATAAATGCTATGCCTACCTTTATAGTTTCTGATAACGAATGGGCTAAACGCTTTAAAGATGCCGGTATACCGGTGGTAGGGGACGATATAAAATCTCAGCTTGGTGCTACCATATTCCATAGAACAATAGCCCAGCTCTTTAAAGATAGGGGTGTAAAGATAGACAAAACATATCAGCTAAACGTTGGTGGCAACACAGACTTTTTAAATATGTTAGAAAGAAAAAGGCTTGATACTAAAAAAGAATCCAAAACAAAAGCTGTTAGCTCTCTTATAGATTACGATTTAGGATATGGTAATATACATATAGGACCTTCTGACTGGGTACCCTGGCTAAAGGATAGGAAAGTTGCCTATATCAGGATGGAAGGTAGACTTTTTGGTGATGTGCCTATGCATGTAGAAGCAAGGCTTGATGTAGAAGACTCCCCAAATAGTGCTGGCTCCGCCATAGATGCCATAAGATGCGCAAAACTTGCAAAAGACAGAGGTATATCAGGTCCACTTTATTCCATCAGTGCTTATACGATGAAGCATCCGCCTATTCAGTATCCGGACTACAAGGCTAAAGAGCTTGTTAACAAGTTTATAGCTGGAGAAATAGATACCTAATTGACACTAGAGCTTTCAAAAAGGCTTTTAATAGAAAATATAAACCTACCTAAAAATGCTGTTTGGTTCCACACTGCAAGCGTCGGTGAGTTCAACAGCGTTAAATTTATAATAGAGCACGTTAGCTCTAAGTTTCCTGTTTTTATAACTTATTTTTCTCCAAGAGCAAAAAACTTTTTCTCAAATTTGAATTATCCCACGTTTCCATTGCCTTTAGATTTCCCGATAATATGGAATAAATTCATAGCCAACGTAAAACCCTGCTGTCTTATCACTGTAGAAAAAGAGTTTTGGCCGTTTCTAATAACATCAAATATACCAA